>JAUZRO010000221.1 GCA_030950465.1 Candidatus Altimarinota bacterium
ATTTGAACTTTAAGAAAACAAGAAAAAGAAACCTTTTCAGCTATTTTAAGTTTATTTTGATGAGATATTTTATTGCCTGAAATGTAAAAAAAATCCCAACTTTTGATAAGTTGGGATTTTTTTGGTTGATAGTAACAAAAAAATTTAGTTTAAACTTCTGTATAATAAAATTTATCTTCTTCCCACTTTAAAACATTTTCATCAGTATATTTTGAAATTTTAAAATATTCCTCTTTATTTTTTATTATATTGTCATAAAAATTTCTTTGCCATAATTTTTTATCAAATGGATTTAATTTATTTTGATGAACTAATTTTATATAAGCATTTGTTGTTTCTGGTTTAAATCATCAAATTATATTTCACAATACTTATTTATTGTAGGGACACCCTTTATGGGTGCCCTGAATATTGGAATTAATTTTATCTATATTTTCATTGTTATTTTTATTTAATTCAACATTATCATCAGAATTATAATAATTTAATTCAACATCATTATAGGGTCCCCACAAGGGGCATCCCTACATATTTTACAATCACAATTTTTATTTGTTTCAATAATTTCCAAAATTCAATGAAAATGATTTGGCATCACCACAAATTTATGTAATTTTACATTATCAAATTTATTTTCCAATTCCAACCAAAATTTTTCAACCATTTTTCCATATTCAAATAAATCAATTTTATTATTTTCAATTTTTCAAAATAGGCATAATTTATTTTGTGTGGAAATTGTGATGAAGTACGCCCTGAAGGAAGTACTCTTGGGGTGCAAACCAGCTTTAGAATAATCATATTTTTCTAACCTTAGGCTTTTTCTTGGGGTTTGATTTGGATTGTGGTGGTACATAGGATTATAAGATTATTTTTTTATTAAATATGATCATTCAATATATCTATATATATATATCTTTTGTGAAATAAAAATCAAATAAAAAAACTAAAAATTAATTTAGTTTACTAAAATTTATCAAATACTTTTAAATCTAATACCATTTTTTTACTTTTTCATGAATCTCATATTTCTATAAATCAATACTTTTTATAGAATAATACAGCATCAATGTGTGAATCTACAATAATAAATCTAATTCAAATTTCTTTAGATAAATCATAGCATTTACTAATAATAGCTGTTAATAAATTTTTTCATATATTTTTTCACCTATATCCTTCTGAAATTAAAAGTTTTCATATTAGTATTCAAGGAATAGGAATATTAATATCTTCTAAATCTTTCACATCTAATTTACCAAACCAAGGTCATTTTAATTTTAAATTTGTAGCAGAAAGTGAGATATATCAAAATCTTTTTTTAAAAGTTCAATTGTCATTTTTTAGTATTTTATTTTATTTTTTAATTTTTATCATTCAGTAAAAATTTTTTTCAAAGCTTTTTTACCTATACTAGGTTTTAATTCTCAATTCATTATTTTTGCTAAATTTGATGATTCTTTTCTATTTAAAGAAAAGAAAGGATTAAATATTTTTTTCATATTTTTTATAGTTATTTATTAATATAATATAATTATATCATAATAACAAAACAGCTGCAAGCATTTTGTAGTATTTATTTTATTTATAAAACATTTAAAGTCAATATCTTTTTATAGACTTTCAGAATTTAATATTTTTTATTTCACTTCCTTCTTCTCAACACTTTTACTCTCCCTCTCAGCTTTCTTTTTAGCATACTCCTCATCTCTCTTCTTCTTTTCTTCTTCAAATTTCTTAACTTCTTCTTCTTTTGGAATTCTAGCTAATCCTATTCTTCATTTAGCTATATCTACTTGAATAATTTCAAATTCTACACTTTCTCATTCTTTCACATAATCCTCTACTTTCATAGCTCTTAATGGAGATAATTTAGAAATATGAATCATTCCTGATTTACCACTAAATTCTATTATTGCTCAAGTTCAGTCTATAATTTTTACTACTTTTCCAGTGGCTTTATAACCTACTTCTGGAACCCATAAAATTTGTTTCATTTCTGCTATAACTTTTTCTCAGTTTTCTTGTGTTTTAGCTGTAATTGTAGCTAAACCATCTTCTGCAATTGAAATTCTTAATTCATAATCTTTTTCTAATCTTTGAACATTTTCTCAACCTTTACCAATTACTGCTGAAATTTTAGCTACTGGTATTTGCATTGTTAAAATAAGTGGAGCATATTTTGAAAGTTCACTAGCTACTTTTGGTTGAGCTTTTAGCATATCATCTAAAATTCAGCTTACAGCTGTTTCACTTTGAGAAAAAGCTTCTTCAAAAATTTTCATAGAAAGTCATTTAACTTTCATATCCATTTGTAAAGCTGTAATTCAAGTTTTTGTTCTAGTAACTTTTAAATCCATATCTCATAAAAAATCTTCTTGGGCTTGAATATCTGATAATATTTTATATTCTCAAGTATTTTCATCATAAATCATTCACATTGCAACTCCTCAAACTGGAGCTTTTATTGGAACTCATGCATTCATTAAACTCAAAGTTGATCCACAAACTGAAGCCATTGAGCTTGAACCATTACAAGTAGTAATTTCTGAAACTACTCTCATAACATATGGGAAATCTTCTTGGCTTGGAATTACTGGAAGTAAAGCTCTTTCAGCTAAAGCTCCATGACCAATTTCTCTTCTACCAACTCATCTCATCATTCTAACTTCTCAAACTGAATATGGAGGAAAATTATAATGATGAATATATCTTTTTGTAGATTCTTCCATCATACCTGCTGATAATTGCTCATCATCTGGTCAACCTAAAGTTGTAATAGTCAATGCTTGAGTCATACCTCTTTGAAATAAAGCAGATCAGTGAGTTCTTGGTAATAAGCTAACTTCTGAACTTATTTGTCTAACTTCATCAATTTTTCTACCATCTAATCTTTTTTCTGATTTTAAAATATTTTCTCTCATCACTTCTTTTACTCTTTTATAAACAAGAGCTCAAACATCACTAGAATTAATTTTTAATGAACATTCTGTAGAGGCACGATTTATCGTGTCTTTATTTTCTGATATGCCATAAATGGACATATCTACATTATTTTCTAAATATCATTTTTCTTCTAAAAAAACTTTAGTAATTTTATCTAAATTATCTAATTCTTCTTGAAATTCATATTTTCATTTATTGTAAAGACAATCTAGTTTTTCTAAAGTTAAAAAGTTTTTTACTTCACTATATAGAGTTTCATCTGGTTTATTAAAACTTGGTTTAATAATTTTTATACCATACATTTCTTTATAAATAGCAATATATTTATTTTGAGCTTCACAAATTTCTTTGATAATATTGTGAGAATATTCTAGTGCTTTTATCATTTCTTCATCACTTACTTCTTTTGCACCAGCTTCTACCATAGTAATTGCATCACTTGTTCAAGCTGTAATTAAAACTAAATTAGATTCATCTTCTTGAATTTTATTTGGACAAAAAATATATTTTCATTCTTTTGTTAATGCAATTTTACAAGCTGAAACTGGACCTTCAAAAGGAGCACCTGCCATTTGTAAAGATAAACTAGCTCAAATTATTCCCCAAAAACTTAAATCAGTAATAGCATCAGAAGACAATACTGAAGCAATAATTTGAGTATCATTAATTATTCATTTTGGAAACATTGGTCTAATTGGTCTATCAATCATTCTTGAAGCAAGAGTTGCTTCTTCACTTGGTCTAGCTTCTCTTTTTGAAAATCTATTTCCACCAATTGTTCAACTAGCATAAAATTTTTCTTGAAAATCTACAACTAAAGGAAAAAAATCAGCGCTTGAGTTTAATCACTTTGTTTTTATTCAAGCAGTAGTTAATAAAATATTATCACCACTAGTTATCATTACAGACCCATTTATTAAAAGAGCTAATTTTCCACTTTCAAAATTCAAATCAACACCTGCAATATTATAAGTTTCACTCAAAACTTTTAAATTTGGAGCATTTTTATCACTTAATCCAATCATATTTTTTTATTATTTTATAAAATTTTGCTTTCAAAATTATTATATAAATAATCTTTTAAAACACAAATAAATCAACAGAATGTCTTTAGTTTTCTGTTTAAAATACAAAAAAATATAAATAAAAAAACAAGGAGCTAAAGCCACCTTATTGATTTGTATGATTTTTTTATTTATTTATATTTTTTTATTTATTTTTATTTTGAATGTTTCTAATTTCAATAATATTTTTTATTTTATTCATAATTTCAGGATATTTATTTGTCAATTCTTTTATAGAAAATGATAATAAAACTATTAATACTGAATCTTTTACAGCTTTTGCACTAGCCATTCTTTTTCATCTTTCTCAAAAGACAGCCATTTCTCATAAAATATCCTCAGCTAAAATATTTCCAAGTAAATTATTTTTTCAGTCTATATTTTTATATACTGCAATTTCTCATTCTTGTAAAATATACATTGCATTTGCTTCATCATCTTCTTTAAATAATGATTCTCATGCTTTTAAACTTTTTTCCTGGCAAAAAATTTCTAAATTATTTTTTTCTTCTTTACTTAAATTTCTAAAAATTTTTGTAGTATCAAACATTCACATAGTAGAGTTTTTAATATTAATAAACTAATTATACTATAACTTTTTCTTTTTTACAAAATAAAAGTTATATATTTAAAAAATATATAACTTTTATAAAATTATTTTAATAATCTATCTATTATTTTTACAAAAGCATCAGTTGGATAAGCTCCACTAATAACTTCATATTCTCATGTTTCATTATTTATTAAAACATTTCAAGGAGTACCAGTAACTCAAAATTCTCTAGTTCAAGTAGCTTGTTGATTTTTTATTTTTTTATCAAAAGTTTTAGCATCAATACATTTTGTTATTGTATCTTTATTTGCTCATAACTTAACAGCTTCATCAATTAAAAATGAAGTATCTGAATTTTTATTTTTAAAAGATATATCTACTAAATTATAATAAGCTTCACTTCATTTTTCTTTTCATAAACATTCAATTGCTTCAGCACCAGGTAGAGCATTTTTATGAAAGTCTAATGGAAAACTTTGAAAAACTTGATTTAAGTCTTTTCCATATTTTTCTCTTAATTCTTCAGGTGTACCAGAATTATGTAATTTAGCACAGAAAGGACATTCTAAATCAGAATATTCAATCCAAGTAACTTTAGCATCTTTATTTCATTTTAAATAAGAATTAGATTTTATTTCTTCTAATACTTTTTTATCTAAAATTTTAAAACCTTTATCACTCATTTTAGCAGTTGGATCAAAAGCAGCAGGTATAACTAAAGAAAATTTATTATTATTAGTTGCTTTTAAATATCAAGCTAATTCTTTAGTAGAATCATTTGAAAAAATAACTGCTGGTAATAATTTTATTCCACTTTCTTTCATCATATCTTTAGCTTCTTGTGTAGAATAATCAATAGTTTTAATTTCTACGCTAGATAAAGATGGAATTTGTTTCAATTGAGTAATAATTGGAGTTGTATTACATTCTTCTCCACATCTTTTATCACTTATTATTACTATTTCAGGCAACTCATTTTTAATTTCTATCTTAGAAACAGTTTCACTTTTTGAAATAGAATTATTATTAAAATAATAAACTTCTCAAATTACAACTAATAACAAAATAACAATTACTGCTAATATCCCAGTATAGTTAGTACTTTTTTTATTTTCCATATTTTTTTTCTTATATAATAATATTAAACTTTGGTGTTCTCAGTAGGAATCGAACCTACATCAAGCCCTTAGGAGGGGCCTATTCTATCCATTGAACTATAAGAACAAAAATATATTTTTAATTTAAACTGTTTTAAACCAAAAATAAGCTGCTAGTGATAAAAATATAAATACAAAGATAATAAGTATTTTTTTATCAAACCTTTCATCTTTTAAATCTTTTTCTATTTTTTGTTTTTCATCACTTAATTTAGTCATTTGTTTTGCTATATGAGTTTTAGACTCTTCAAGTAACATTTGACTCCTATTATGTTCAGAAACACTAATAGATTGAGTTACTCTTTCTTGAGAAATTCAAACATTAACAGATAACTCTTGAATAATTTTATCTTTTTTTTCTATTTGATTTCTTAAATCTGTATAAATATTTTCAAAAGTTTTTGTTATTTTATCAAAATTATCTAGATTTTCTTTAGTAGATATTTCTTTTGTTTCAAACTTATTAATATTTTCTTTTTTTTCAGAAGAAGTTGTTATGATTATAGGTTTAGAATCTGAACTAGAATTTATATTTTTCACATCATTATCATTTACATAAACACTTTTTCACCTTTTCTGAGATCTTATTTTTCAAGATTTTATGTATCTATCTATACTCCTAACTGAAATTTCTACTAAATCAGCTGCATCTTGCCTTGTTAATGTATATGATTCCATAGTTAAAGATTTTTTTAATTTTAAAACTATATCTTTTATAAGATTTTTTTCTTATTTATCAAGTTTTTTACTTATAAATGCTTTGACATAAAGAAAATACTTATTTATAATATATTTTATAAAAAATAATTCATTTTTTATATAAAAAAAATTTGACTTATATTTATAATCTATATAATGCAATAGCTTTCAAAGGAAAGTGCAAATGTGTATGCGGCTATCGTCTAGTGGTTAGGACCTCTGGTT
>JAUZRO010000222.1 GCA_030950465.1 Candidatus Altimarinota bacterium
TTTTCAGCTATTTTAAGTTTATTTTGATGAGATGTTTTATTGCCTGAAATGTAAAAAAAATCCCAACTTTTGATAAGTTGAGATTTTTTGGTTGTTAGTAACTTTATTTTTATTAATTAATATTATGGTTGATAGTAACGAAGTATTAATTCATTTTTTGAATAATATTTTAGATTTAGATGCACCAATAAAAGAAGTTACTTTGCTTAGATGAGACCAACTTCCAGATATAGAAAAATTAAAAGAAACATCTCTTGATGTAAAAGCTAAAGATGAAAAAGATAGAGAATTTATAATAGAAATGCAAGTAGAAAAACAAAAAGATTTTATGAATAGAGCTTTATATTATGCAGCTAAAAGCTATTCAAGACAAATAAAAAAATCTGAATTTTACGCCCCGAAGGAAGTACTCTTGGGGTGTGATTTGTTAAATCCAGTAATATTTTTATGAATATTAGATTTTAATCTTTTTGATTGAGAAGATTTTTTAACACAACATCATATAATAAATCAACAAACTTGAAATAGAGATATAGAACACTTAGAATTAAATTTTGTAGAATTACCAAAGTTTAACAAAACAGAAAAACAATGTGAAAATCTATCAGATAAATGGATTTATTTTATGAAAAATGCAGAAGATTTAAAGTTTATACCAGAGAGTATAAAAATAGAAGAAATAAAAACAGCTTATGAAATAAGTGAACAATTTGGTTGGACAGAATGAGAATTAGATCTATATGAAGCAAGAGATAGGGCAGTTGCTGCACAAATTGATAAAATGAATACAGCTAGATATGATTGATTAGAGGAGGGGAGAAAAATATGAATGAAAAAGTGAATAGAGGAATGAATAGAAAAATGAATAGAAAAATGAAAAAGAGAAGAACAAAGAATGTTAATAAATAATTTAATGAGTGGAATGTGAATATCTGAAAAAAAAGCTAAGAAGTTATTAAATATTATTTAATAACTTCTTAAAATACAAAATTCCAATGTATGAAATATGTAAGAAGAAAATAAAATTTCTTCTTTTTTTTTGAAAAAATAGATATAATAAATTTACATAAGAAATTTTTTAATATCAAGAAATATCAATAATTTCATTATTTTTATCTCAGTTTTTTAAAATATAATTTATTTTAACTTTTTTTCATACTAATAATTCAAAATTAGAAATAAAATATTTATTTTTAGTTTCTGATATTTTTTTTAAAGCTTTTCAATTATATAAAACTACAAATTGATTTTTATTATAATTTTCTAAAAGCATATAATATCATTTTTTTCATTTTTCAATTTGCACAACTTTTCAGAAAAATTCAAATATTTTTTTATTTGTAGTATCAAATAAAAGATATTTAGTTTTAGAAACATAATCTTTTGTAATTAAAATCAACTTATTATCAGTTTCTTTTATATATTCAGCAGAATATTTATCTCTTATTTTCTTTTTTAAATAATCTAGGTCAGTTGATAATTTAGGGTCATTATTTATTACAGACTCTTCAAAATGTGATAAATTTGTATTTAAAGTATTAATTCTAGTTTTTCAATAATAGAAAAAAGTATAGTAATCACTTTGAGAAATATATAAATCTCAAACTAGCTTTTTATCAATATAGTAAATATCTTTTTCTTTTAAAAACTTATTAAAATCTAAATCTAAAATTCTATTTTCTAAAACTTTATTATAAATATCTAGTTTATAAATTAAATATTTTATAGTAAATTTAATATTTTCAGTATAATTTATATTATCTTTTTTAGAATAATAGTTATCTAATTCTTCAATTTTATTTTTAATAATATTTATTTTATTAATTTCTTTTTCCAATTCATCTAAAGATGAAGTTAAAATTTTATTTATATTAAAAATATTTCAAAGTAACATATTTTCAATTTTCTCTGTAATATTTTGTTTATAGTTATTTTCACAAGTAGGGAAGTATGAATCAAAAACACAATCTTTTGTTAACATTTCATATTTTTCTTCTCATAATAAAACATCATCTAAAAAGTTTATTTTATAATTTGTTAATGTAGTATTATATAAATTATTAAAACTATTTTTCAGATTTATCTTTTCTCAAGAAAAAGTTATATTTATTCTTTCTCATCTATAATATTTTTCTCTTAAATAATCTATAATTTCTTGTTTTATTAAATTATAATCAAAATTAGATTTTTTCTTTGTTAAAATACTTTTTTCTTTAGTTCATTTTTCTTGTATTACTATACATAAATTTTCTCATAGATTTTGAATATTTAAAACATCAGATCTTTCTAATAACATATTGCACTGTTCATAAAAAAGAACTCATTTTTTATCATCAGCATAAACTGTAATAATATTTGTAAAAAATATTATAGTCAATGTTAGTATTATTTTTTTTAGCATATTTAATTGATTATTATAATTTTGATTTTTTATATAATTCTATTATAGTAATAATATAAAAAAAAGAAAATATATTATATATTAAAAATAAAATATGGCACAATTATTCAAGAAAAATATAATTAGGCTCCTTTCGTGATAGCAGGAAAAATCTAGAAAAAATAATAGCTATAAATTATATTATAATGCTATTAAAACATATAAAAAAGAGAAGAAAAGTTTTAAATAAACTTTTTTCTCTTTTTTTGTTGATTTTTAATG
>JAUZRO010000223.1 GCA_030950465.1 Candidatus Altimarinota bacterium
TTAACTTCTTTTATGTACCAAGGTTCTTTTAATCATAGTGCCTGTAAAAATAGTTCTTTTTCCATTTGATTTTTATTATATTTTAATATATTATATACAAAAATTAAGTTCTACCTAATTGATTTAAGGAAGAGCCAAAAATAGTTGCTACTTCTGCTATAATTATAGCTACAGGTTTAAATGTGAATTTTACAAATGCAATGGGTCACTGAGGAAACTCTTGATCTAATTGAGGAGGGTCTATGAGTTCTGAAAGAGAATCTTAAATGAAAGAAAATAGAGCTAATATGGAAGAAAAACAATCTGAAATGAAAAAATCTTTTTCTGCTTTAGATGATGATACTAGAGCAAAACTAAAACAGGAAAATAAAATATTTAAAGAAGAAATAAAAAAAATAAGAGAAGAACATAAAAATAAAAAATTAGATGAAGAAGCAAGAGAAGTTTTAAAAGAAAAAATGGAAGAAGTTAGAAAAGCTAATTATGAAAAAATGGAAGATAACTTAGCTTGAAATGAAGAAGCTTTAAATGCTATAAAAAGCAGAAAAGAAGTTTTTGAAAAAAATAGAGAACTTAGAAAACAAAATACAGAAAAAAGAATAGAATTTAGATGAGAAAGAAATGATATGGTTGTAAAATATAAAACAGCTTTTATTTCTAAATTAGGAACAAGGATTGAAAAAATTAATGACTCTAAATTAGAAATCATTTTACCAAAAATAGATACTTTAGTAGAAAAAATGGAGAAAAATACTAGGCTTACAGAAGAAAAAAGAGATATGATTATTTCTCAATTAATAGCTTTAAAAGAGATTATTGAAGAAAAATTAGAAAATTCAGCAGCAGATGTTGATATAGATATAGAAGAATTATTAAATTAATAAGATTTTACAAAACTTACTAGAAGAATATACTTCTAGTAAGTTTTATTTTTAATTTGAAAAATATGAGTGGAAATAAATTAAATTATCAGGTTTTAAAAAATTTTTGAGAAATAAATAATAATATTTCTAATATTTTTTGATATATTAGAATTTGAGATTTTGAATTAAATAAAGATCTTGAAAATAAAAAAATTATAGAAAATGCTAAAGTATGAATTAGTATTTATTGAATAAAAAAGATTGATGATTTAGAAAATACTGATAAAAATATAATAATAGTGATTCCTGCTTTAACTTGAAATGCTAAAATTTTTTCTGTAGTTTCTAGTCAATGAGATGGTTGGGCAAATATTTATTGAAAATCAGGAAATATTTTGGATCCAAATACAAATATTGTAATTTGATTAGATTATTTTTGAGGGCCTTATGATAGTAGTTCACCAGACAAACATAGTTTAGATTTTTATCCAGTACCTTTAGAAAAACAAATTGAAGCTTGGAAAAAAGCTTTGAAAAATATTTGAATAAAAAATATTTATGCACTTTTTGGTGGTTCAAATTGATGATGACATATTCATACTTGGCTTTTCACTAAAGAATTAGTACCTAAAAAATTAATTCCAGTAGCTTGACCCATTGCGCCAACTGAAGATGCAAAAGAATTTTTTAGGTATCAAATAGATTTTTTAAAATATAGAGAAAATATTTGTGAAAGATTAGTTAAAAATTTATGAGATTTTTTATGAGAATCACTTATTTATGATTATTTAGTAGAATCTATTCAAGAAGAAATTATATATTGTATAGATAATTGGGATAATTTTAAAGCTATTAAAATAGCTAGAGAAATATGATTTTTAAGATTTTTAAACCCACCTTTTTTTGATAAATTTTATTTTAATAAAGGAGGAGTTAAATTAAATTTAGAAGAAGCTAAAAACAATGTTTTACAATATTTTAAAAATGAATGAATAAAATTTGAAAAAAGATTTTCAATTTCTTCACTTATTTTATTATCAGAATCAATTGCTCATGCTAATAGAACTTCACCCAAAAAATATGTAGATAAAATAGCAAAAGAAGTAGATTTGATTATAATATCAATTCAAGATGATAATTTATTTTCTAGTGTTTCAATGTTAGAATATTTTAAAGAAGTTAAAAATATTAGAGAGAAAAAAAATCATATTTGAAAAACACAGATTTTACTTTTAGAATCCAATGAACAAACAAAAAAAGCATGACATGATGCTTTCTTATGGCCAGACCAAATGCAAAAAATTTCTGATATGATTTTAAAGGTTTAGATTTTTTTAAACTTCATTAATTATTTCATAGCTTAAATTTAGATTTCAAACATAAGAAAATCAGATTACTTCTTCCACTGATTTTTCTTTTAGTTTTTTTGCCGTTTCATTTAAAGTTGAACCAGATCAAACAAAATCATCAATTAAAAATACTTTTTTATATTTAGCTATATTTTTATCTTCTACATAAATAGTATTTTTAGCATTTTGCATTCTTTGTTCCCTTGTTTTTAGAGATTTCTGAGGAATTGGAATGTTATTTTCATAATATTTAATAATATTAATAAAAGGTAGATTTAGCTGTTTTAATTTTTCTTTTAATAATCATAATAATTGATTTTTTCTATCAATACTCCAAGGAGTAATTGCAATTGCATCAAAGTTTCAATTTAAAATTATACATTCTAATTTTAGAAAAATTTCATTATTTGCCTGTTCAATTAGATTTTTATTTTGAGATTGTTTTGCATAAAAAGTCATTTCAGCTAGTTTTCCCCTTCAAAATTCCATCCAATTATATTGGTCAGCATAATAAATTTCATCTAAATAAATATTTTCAAAATGTTTTCAAAATGAATTTTTAGCAGAAATTAATCAACAATAATTTTGTAATTCTTCAATATGTTCTTTTATTTTTAAGAAATTATTTATTTTTTCTTCCAGATTCATATTTCTATCTTCACACCATTTTTTCATTCATTCAAATCAAATCATCAATTTTCACTCGGGAGAAAATTTATAAAATACTTCTTCTAATATTTTTTTAGTTTTAAAATCAGGAATATAATTATTTATAGTATTTGTTTTATTTCAGATGTTTCAGAGAAACATCTCTACAGAATTATTTTTATCAAAAATCAGGCTTTTATATTTTACATAAGATCACTTCCCTATTTTATTAACTTTTTTATTTTCTAATAAATCTTTCAAGGCTAAATGAACAATTGTCCTACTAATATTTAATATTTTTGAGATTTCAGTAGCTCATAAAATATCATTATTTAAAAATAAATCTTCTATTATTTTGGCTATTTTAAAACTTGTATTCATAATATTTTATATTTACTGTAAAGTATTTACTGTAAAGACTTTACAGTAAACTAAATATAGTATATCATTTTTACTTCAAAATGCAAAAAAAGTTTAGTTTTTTAGACTAAACTTTTTTAAATTAAATTTCAATACTCATCATATTTGTCAAAATCACCATTTTCAATATCTTCTAAATTTTTTTCATAAAATTTTAGAATTTCATTTTTTGATAATTTCCAATTAATGTTTTCTCAAAACTTTTTATCTTTTTTATCAAAAATATTCATAAATACTATTTTAATAAACTTTTCATTAGAAAAAATTAAAAGCCTATAAGTTTTGTTTCAAATTTTTAATTTTATTTTATAAAAAGGGATTTTAAGAGATATAAAATTTCTAGAATTTATATTAATCTTCTTTATAATTTCACTTACTTTTGTATTTTTACATTCTTTTTCAAGAATTTTAGAAAAATAATTTGTAATAATAATTTCCATAGTTTTATATTTTTGATAATAAATCTAAACCTCTTTTATGTAAATTTGTTCAAATAAAATCTTCACTTCCTTCAATAGCCTCAACTCATAAAAACTCAATTTTACTTTTCAGAGAAACATTTAATTCTTTCTTCTTTACAAAATCTCTTATATTCAGATTCATTAATTGATTTAAACTTAATCCCAAATTTTTAGCCATTTCTTGAAGTTCTAACTTCAAATCTGCATCAATTCTTAATGTTAATGTAGTCATAATAATTACAATTAGATACTAATATAATAGCAGTATATTATTTTTACTTTTAAATGCAAAAAAAAGTTTAGTTTTTTAGGCTAAACTTTTATTTTGTACATTTAATAAATCTATTTTACTTTCATTAAAATCTGAATTTTTGATAATTCAATTTTCTTTAGCTTTTTGTTTAACTAAATCTAAATTAGGTTTTCTTATTCTTTTCATTTCAAAAGCTAAATCATAATCTTTTTGTAATCAAAGCCAAAATTCAGCAGAAACTCAAAGGCTTGTTTCAAGGAGAATTGCCCATTTTGCTGTTAAATTTCTTTTTCAATTTAAAACTCCAGATAATTCAGATACAGATTTTCAAATAATATTTGCAAACTTTTTTCAAGTAATTCATATTTTTTCTAGTTCTTCTCTTAAAATCTCTCAAGGGTGTTGTATAAAATCTAGGTTTTTCATAATAATATTTTATTAGTTATTAATTTTTTGTATAAATTTAATAATTATTTCTATAGAAAAATCTCTACTTTTTCAAGTATTATAAATTTTTTATATTTTTTTATCCTTAAAATATAATTCCATTATTCACTACTTTAGTAAATATATAAATATTCTATCATTTTTTATGATAATTGCAAAACTTACTTCAACCTAACTCTCAACCATTCATTTAATTCACTAATTTATATTAGCTCTTTATATCATTTAATAATTGAAAGCATTCTTTTATTAGTTGGTTGTTCATCAATTTCATTATAATTTAATATTTCCATTTCTTTAAAATTAAAATGTCATTCCATGATTTTACTTTCCTCAATAGTTGCTTTTACTAAAAAGTCTTTAATTTGATTTTTTAGATTAGACAATCAATAATCTGATAATTTTTTTCAATCATAAATAAGTTGATTTAAAGCAATAATTCTATGTGTTCAGTCTTCAACTGCAATTTTATCTGAATTAGTTATTTGAATTTTTTCAATTTCTATTTTTCCTAATAATATTCTGTAAGCATTAACTATTTCATTAAAATATCAATCTTGATTAAAAGAAAAATTAGAAATATCATTTAACTTTTCTAAAAAATGTATTTTTAATTTTTCATTATCTGATAAATTTATTTTTTCAAATTCCTCTTTTGATAATTCATATGATTTTGCTGTATATTTTGCATTTCAGATTGGAGATTCTAAATATTTAGAATTTATAAAATATTCTTTTTTTCAAGTAAAAATATTATTTAGAGTAAAATCTATAATAACTTCACAATATTTTTCTTTTAAAATTTTATATGGTAAACTTGTTTCTTTTTCTATAACAATATTTCATTCAGAAAAAAATGTATTTATTTCATTTATTTTTTTATCAAAGTTTTCTTGTGATTCCTCTCTAAATAAAATTTTTCAACCTAAATCACCTCTAAATTGACCTCTTGTATCTTGTTCTGCAAATTCACATTTTATATTATTTAAAATGTTCAAATTATTATTCATAATAATATTTCTTTTTTATAAAGTTAAAGTATTTTTAAAATTCTATTATTTTAATCTTATTCTAATAAATTCATTTAATTCATTAATTTTCACAATTTCTTGCTCCATAGAATCTCTAAATCTAATTGTTACATTTCATTTTTCATATTCCTCACTATCTACTGAAATAGAAAATGGTACTCAAATTTCATCCATTCTTGCAAATCTTTTTCAAATTGCTCAAACTTCATCATATTCACAGACAAAATCTTCTGAAAGTTGTGTGTAAATTTCTTTTGCTAAATGTCATAATTTTTTAACTACCGGAAGAATTGCAATTTTTATTGGTGCAACTCTTGGTTCAAATTTAAGGTAAGTTCTGTTATTTTCTTCATCAATTGTATAGGCATCACAAATTGCTGCTAGAGTAATTCTTCAAAGTCCCATTGCTGGTTCTATAACATAAGGTAGAAACTTTTTATTATTAACTGCATCAAAATATGCTAGATTTTGTTTAGAGGCTGTCATATGAGCTTTTAAATCATAATCTGTTCTGTTTGCTAGAGTTTCAATTTCTCCCCAACCAAATGGATAAAGGTAGTCAAAATCTCCTGCTTCTTTAGAATAATGAGGAAGTTCTTCTTTTTTTATTGGAGAAAATCTTAAGTTTTCTGGACTTAATCAAATTATATTTTCAAAGAAATTTTTAGAATTTTCTTTCCACATTTTAAATGCTTCATCATCTTTTCAAGGTTCTACAAAATATTCTATTTCCATTTGTTCAAATTCTCTAGTTCTGAAAATAAAATTCCCAGGAGTGATTTCATTTCTAAAACTCTTCCCTACTTGAGCAATTCAAAAAGGTAATTTTCTTCTTGAACTTCTAGCAACATTTGCAAAATCTACAAATTGTCCTTGAGCTGTTTCTGGTCTTAAATAAGCTAGAGCTGAACCATCTTCAGTTACTCAAAGAAAAGTTTTTAGCATTAAATTAAATTTTTTAATATCAGAGAAATTTTTAGCTTTACAATCTGGACACTCAATTCACATTTCGACTACTATTTCATCTAATCTTTTTGTTTCAGTTTTATCTCCAGCATATCAAGCAGGTTCATTTTCTCCAGCTTCAATTTTATTATCAACTAATTTATCTGCTCTCCATCTAGCTTTACATTCACGACAATCCATTAATGGATCAGCAAAACCTCCAACATGACCTGAAGCCTCCCAAACTTTTGGATTCATTATTAAAGAAGCATCAATTAGCATATTATCAGTTCTTTTTTGGATAAATTCCTTTTTCCAAAGATTTGCAATATTATCCTTCAATAAAGAACCATAAGGACCATAATCCCAAGAATTAGCCAATCCTCCATAAATTTCACTTCAAGGATATACAAAACCTCTATTTTGACATAAATTTACAATGTCTTTCATTTTTACTGCTGTTGTCATATTTTTTTTGTTAATTTTTAAAATTTTAGTTATTTAATTTGTGTAGAGGCACCGATTTATCGTGTCTTTTTTAATGTCTTTTTAATGTTTCTAATTTTTAATGTCCATTATTAAGATGCCATAAATGGACATCTCTACGTGTGTTATATATTTTTTGAATTTTATATAAAAATTCATTGTTCATTGTCTTTTTCTAATTCCCATTTTAGTGGGTTTTCAAAAATATATTTTCTAATTCTTTGTAATTCATCCTCATTTCTAATTACTCTGTCAAAATAATTTTTCTGCCATGCAAAATATGGTTCTTTTCATAATTTATTTATTTCAAAACTACATCTTCATTTATACCAATTTATTATTTTTCATAATCAATTATATAACATACAATTTTTATTTCATGTAATTCATCACCTTTTCTTTTCACCAGAATTACTGTAGAGATGTCCATTTATCGCATCTTTATTTATAACATCTTTATTAACAATATCTTGATTATTCAAAATAATAACAAAGTGAATATGATTTGGCATAATTATAAATTCATCTAAAACTATATTTTTAAAATGTTCTGAAATTTCTAAATAATATTTCTCTACAATTTCCCCATACTCATTCAAAATCATTTTTCAATCAATAATTTCTCAAAAATACTTTATTCTATCTTTTGTGCAAATTGTAATAAAATATCATCAATTTTCAGAATAATTATAATTTTCTAATCTATTAGATTTTGGATTAAATCTATAGTTAAATTTATATTCTATATCCATAAAATTTATTTATTACTTATTATTAAGATGTTTTTACCAAACATCTCTACATTTTTTAAAAAAACTTTTTTAATACTTGTTTTACTAACATAATTCAATAATCAACATCATCAGAATTATTAACATTAAATTTTGATACATGTTTATTCCACCTACTCATTGCTCAATCCACATTAATTGTTAAAGCATTTGGATCATTCAAATCAGTAGGTTTTACTCTTAATAATTCCAAAACAATTTTTGATTTTTGAATTATTAATGATACTGATACACTGTTTCAAATTTTATATCAGATGTAATTTTTTACTGGAAATTCATTAATTCTTGAATCAAGATTAATAATTTTCTCTTTAATTTCTTCATATAATTCTCTAGAATTTTCCCATCATTCTTTAAAATGATCATCTACAGTATAAGTTTTTATTTCTTTATTTATACTTTTAAACTCTCCTGTTTCAAATTTTGTAACTGTTTTAATACTTTCAGTTGTATTACTTGCTTTTATTGGATTAAAAACAATTGTTCAGTCATTAAATTGTTTTAGTTCCCATAAATCAATTGCTAAATCTTTAAAATTAATAGATTCTTTTTGATATCTATTAAAGCTATCTGCAATAATAATTATTTTACTTTGAGACCAATCAATTGATTTTGAATCAATAAATTTATTTCTTTTTTTTCATAATTCTTGAACAAAATCTGCTTTATTATTTAGCATTAAAGCTAAATAACTCATTCATTGGTCAATTACAGAGTAGCTATTTCACCTTTTATATTCAATAATTACAAAAGAATTACTCTCATTATCAAAAGCTAAACTATCAATTCTTAAATTATTTAATTGAAATTCAGTTTTTATAAATTCTAATCAAAAAATATTTTCCATATTATCTTCTGATAATTTTTGCATATCTCTTTCTAAAGGAAATCAAATTTCTTTTATTTGTTCTAATTTTCAAGAATTATTATTATATATTTGCATAACTTAAAATTTAAAAATTAAAATCAATAAAACCCCAAAAATTATAAATAATATTTTATAATTTTTGGGGTTCTTTTTATATTTTTAGAACGGTTCCACCCAATTTTTTTACTTTTATAATAAAAAATATTTTCTTGAAATTGTTTCCATAAATTTCTTTATATCAAAAATAGTTTATTATTAACTACTTGTAGTTTATAATAAAAAATAGAAAAATCAAGTTTTTAAGGCTCTTTTCGTGATAGCAGGAAAAATACCATCTAAATTTCAAGTTTTTTCAAACAAAATCTAGCAGTTAATTTTTTGATATACATAACTTTTGAAGAAAATCAGTGTGAAACTCTTTTTGCAACTTTACATAAATTAT
>JAUZRO010000224.1 GCA_030950465.1 Candidatus Altimarinota bacterium
TTTTATTTTCAGTCATTTATTTGCTTTAATTAAGTAATTTCTTATACTTTATTAGTATAACCATTTTTTTTAAAATTGCGAGAGATTTTTCAAGAAAATTTACAAAAAAAATACCACTTTTGAAAAGTGGTTGATAGTAACGTTTATTTTATGTATTTAGGTAAAGAAAAAAAATAAAATATTATCAAATAACTTATTATTTAATAATAAGTTATTTTTTATTTGAAAAATAAAATATATAGCTATAATAAAATAATATTTTAAATAAATAATTAATAAAAAATGTTAGAAGATATAATTAAAAAAATATTTGGTGATCCAGATACTAAAAAAGTAAAAAAATATTCTATTATAGTTGAGGAAATAAATAAAAAATATGAAGAATTTTCTGAATTTAGTTTAGATGATGTTAAATCAAAAACTAATGAATTTAGATCTAAATTTGAAGGTCTAAATTTTCAAAAAGAAGAAGACTCAGTTAAAATTAAAGAAATTTTAGAGTCTATAAAAATAGAGGCTGTTGCTAATTTTAAACAAGCTTGTACTTTATTGAATTGAAATAGTTTTGAAGTATGAACTGACAAAAGAAAAATTGAATGGAATATGATTCCTTATGATGTTCAATTAATTTGAGGTTTAGCTTTGAATGATTGATGAATTTCTGAAATGAAAACAGGTGAATGAAAAACTTTGGTTGGTACTATTCCTTCTTATTTAAATGCATTAACTTGAAACTCTGTTCATTTTGTTACAGTTAATGATTATCTTGCAAAAAGAGATTCTGAAGAAATGAGTATTTTATATAATGCTCTTTGAATGACAGTTTGAGTAATTCATAATGATCTTCATCCAAGTGCAAAAAAAGAAGAATATTATAAAAATATTGTTTATGCTACAAATAATGAATTAGGTTTTGATTATTTGAGAGATAATATGGTAAAAAAATTAGAAGATAAAGTTCAATCTCCTTACTTTTTTGCTATTATTGATGAAGTGGATTCTATTTTGATTGATGAAGCTAGAACTCCATTAATTATATCAATGCCTGATAGTGAGCCAACTAGTAAATACCCTAAATTTGCAATTATTGCTAAAAAATTAACTAAATGAGTTGATTATAAAATTGATGAAAAGCAAAAAGCTGCAACTCTAACAGAAGATTGAATTAAAAAGATTGAAGAAGTTTTAAAAGTTGATAATATATATGTTTCAGCACATTTTAATGATTTACATCATATTGAAAATGCAATTAAAGCTAGTTGAGTTTATAAAAAAGATAAAGACTATATAATAAATGGTGAAGAAATAATGATAGTTGATGAACATACTTGAAGAGCTCTTTCTGGTAGAAGATATTCTGATGGGTTACATCAAGCTATTGAAGCAAAAGAAGGTGTTAAAATACAACAAGAAAGTAAAACTCTAGCTTCTATTACATTTCAAAACTATTTTAGAATGTATTGGAAATTATCGTGAATGACAGGTACAGCTAAAACTGAAGAAGAAGAATTTTATAAAGTTTATGCTTTAGATACACTAGCAATTCCTACAAATGAACCAATTATTAGAAATGATAAATCTGATTTACTTTTTAAAAATGAAAAAGGTAAATTTGAATGGTTAATTGAGGAAATTAAAAGAATTAATAAAACAGGTCAACCAATTTTAGTTTGAACAGTTTCAGTAGATAAATCAGAATTTTTATCAAGAGAATTAAAAAGAGCACGAATAAAACATAATGTTTTAAATGCAAAATATCATGAACATGAAGCTGAAATAGTAGCTGCTGCTGGTCAAAAATGAACAGTTACAATTGCAACAAATATGGCTTGAAGAGGTACTGATATTAAACTATGAGAAGGAGTAACAGATCTTTGAGGATTATATATTATTGGTACAGAAAAACATGAAACAAGAAGAATTGATAATCAATTAAGATGAAGAGCTGGTAGACAATGAGATGCAGGTGCTACTCAATTTTTGATATCACCAAATGATGATATTATGAGAATTTTTGGTTGAGATAAATTATTTGGAATTTTTAATGGACCAGTTTTTGCAAGTCTTCCAGACAATGAACCTCTTGCTAGAAGTTGAATGCTTACAAATAAAGTAACAGCTGTTCAAAAACAAGTAGAATGACACAATTTTGATTCTAGAAAACATGTTTTAGAATATGATGATGTTATGAATAAGCATAGAGAAATTATTTATTTTAGAAGAAATAAGATTCTTGAAAATGAAAATCTACATGAGGAAGTATTAAAAATTATAAAATCTCAAATTAAAAAAATTACTGTAGCTGAAATTAATAAAAATGTTGAATGAAAAAATAAAAATATTATTCAAAATATTAATAAATTTTTAGAAATAAATGCTATAGATACAAAAGTTGAAATAGATGATGTAGAAGCTATTTCTAGTATTGAATTATCAGAAATAGATAAATCAGAAAGATTAAGTGAATATGTTTATAAAATTGCAATAGAAGAATTAGAAAAATTAATAGAAAATGCTTCTGATAAACAAGAATTCTATGATTTAGAAAAAAGAATATTATTACAATCAATAGATGAACTATGGATGTTGCATATTGATTCTATGACTAAATTAAGAGAAGAAGTTGCTTTTGAATGATATGCTCAAAGACAACCTTTAATTGTTTACAAAGAAAAAGCTTTTGATAAATTTAAAAATTTATTAGGTGATATTGAATATAAAGTAACTAAATCAATGTTTTCTATAAATGCAGTAGTTACTAAGGATAATTGAATAAATAAAATTGAAGATGTTGAAATTGATGATAAGGATTTAGTAGGAATTTTAGATAATTTAATGAAGGAAGAAAAATCTAATTCTAATCCACTTTTTGCACAACCAACTTCTACAAAAAATAAATCAAATAAAAAGAAAATTAGAGTATAAAAACTATTATAATTATTTTGACAGAATATTTATAGAATTGGAAAATCAAATTATACATAAAAAAGGGCTCCTTTCGTGATAGCAGGAAAAATCTAGAAAAAATAATAGCTATAAATTATATTATAATGCTATTAAAACATATAAAAAAGAGAAGAAAAGTTTTAAATAAACTTTTTTCTCTTTTTTTGTTGATTTTT
>JAUZRO010000225.1 GCA_030950465.1 Candidatus Altimarinota bacterium
TACATTAAAAATCAACAAAAAAAGAGAAAAAAGTTTATTTAAAACTTTTCTTCTCTTTTTTATATGTTTTAATAGCATTATAATATAATTTATAGCTATTATTTTTTCTAGATTTTTCCTGCTATCACGAAAGGAGCCTAAAATATTTGCAAATAAATAACTAATATGTTAAAATTATTTCATAAATTAGTTATTTTTTAAAAATAAGAAAAATGAATTTTGCAGAACTAAAGAAAAAAGCTTTAAAATTTAAAAATGATATGATTGAAACTTGAACTAAGAAATTAGTTGAGTCATCAATGGTTATTAATAAAACTGAAGATTTAGAAGAATTTATAAAAAAATCTCAAACAAAATCTTTTACATCAGAAGAGACTGGAATTACAAAAGAATTTATAAAAAAAGTTATTGTTATTTTTGCTGATAGAGAAAGCACTTTTATGAAAAAGTCTTTAATAGGTTTACCAGTTTTGATAACAAAAGCTTTTTCTCAAAATATTACATTGAAAATGTGTGATATTAAATTAGAAGAATTAAAAAAATATAATGAAATAAAAATCATACCTACTTTAGTTGTTTTTCAAACAGAAAAAATTATTGATGTAATTGAATGAGAAGAAGATATTAATAAAATAATTAAAAGTTTAACTATAGATATTAATAAATCTATAGAAGATAGTATTAAATAAAAAAAGTTAGAAAAAATCTATCTTTTTTTTATTTTTTTAATAAAATATAATAAATTAAAATTAACTAAAACTAATGAAAATATTTGTATTTGATACTGAAACCACTGGTTTTATAAATAAAAAAGATCCTAACTTAGATAATCAACCTCAAATAATTCAATTTGCTTGAATACTTTGAGATATAGAAAAAAATGAACAAACTTGAATTTATAATTTTAAAGAAGAAAAAAGGGTAGATATTTTAATAAACCCTGAAAAACCTATTCCTTTTGGATCTAGTCAAGTCCATCATCTTTATGATATTGATGTAAAAGATAAACAAAATTTTGAAAAACAATATTCAGAAATTATTAATTTAATTAATAATCCTGATATTATTGTTTGACATAATATAGAATATGATGAAAATATGACTAAATTAGAGCTTAGAAGACTAGAAAAAGAATATGAATATAAGCCAAAACAAGTAGTTTGTACAATGAATGAATCAATAACTTATTGCAAATTACCAAAAAGAGATGAAAAAGCAAAATGATTTAAAAGACCAAAATTAGGGGAGCTACATAAGGTATTATTCAAAGAATATTTTACCTGAGCTCATGATGCTATGGTAGATGTTGAGGCTACTTTAAAATGTTTTATAGAATTAGTAAATTTAAAAGTTATAAAAATAGAAAAAAAAGAAGAAAATGTTATGAGTTTATTTTAAAAATAATTTATTAAAAATAAATTGTTTTTTTTTTTTTTTGATACAATGAAAACTATAATTAGTTTTTAACAATTAATGAAAAAAATATGGAGAAAATAATAAATAACCCCAACCCCTTATCAGGGGCTATAAATAAAAAAGTCCCTGATAAGGGATTTAGGGTTTTTGCTGCCTTCACTCTAGTAGAATTAATAGTGGTAATAACAATTCTAGCTATTCTAGCAACAGTATGATTTGTGAGTTTTAGTTGATATTTAGCTGGTGCAAGAGATACAAATAGAGTATCACAATTAAAATCAATGTCAGATGCTTTAGAATTATATAGAACAAAAAAAGATTTACCAATACCAGATGATAAAGTAGATGTAAGAGTTTGACCTTCATCAAATGAAGAGACAATAGCTTATCAATGATATATTTGAAAAAATGTATTAGAAACAATAGAATATACAGAAAGTTGATTAGACCCAAAAGATAAAACATATTTTAGTTATTTTTTAACAAAAAATAAGAAATTTTTTCAATTATTAGCATTTTTAGAAGAAGAAAATGATGATGTAGTAGTTTTAAACTTAAATAAAGTTTCAGCTATAGATTATAGTGATAGAAAATTTATAGTTAAATGAAAAAAATTATGAATATTATTAACATGAACATGAACAGATTTAAATAGACCAGTTCAAGAAGTTGAATCTATAATATCTAGTTGATATTTAAATATAGAAAATACAAATGATATTTATAATGCAATATTAGAAAATGGTTATGAATTAACTTGAACAGGTACAGAATTAAAAATGTTAATGTGAACAATCTTAACATGATGAGTAAGAAATTCTTGTAAAGTATTACTAGAAAAAAATTCTAAATTAAAATGAAAAGATTGATATTATTTAGTTAATCAAGAATTACCAACAAAAGTATACTGTGATATGACAACAGATGGTTGAGGTTGGACAAGATATGTTAATATTAAGTGAAATTATAGTTTTGATGATGCAAAACAATGTTGGTTAGCCAAAAGTACATGGGAAAACACATGAAAGACAATAGAATGTTTTAATCCAAATAGATTAAATTTTATAGTTAGTGAATATATGGTTAAACAAGATTGAGATAATAATGGCTCATATAATTCAAATGAAATATGGAATAAAAAATTTGAAAAAGCTTATCCTAGTCAAATAGAAGAAGTAGCTTATAATACAACTCGGGCTTGTAAATGATGAATAGAATATATGGCTGTAATGAGTAGTTATTCTACAGGATACCCAAATAATGAATTAACTAATCTTACGTATATACGGTTATGACTTAGTTTTTGTGATGAAAATAATGGTCGGGAAATTTGAGGTTCTAGATGAACAAATATAGATTTTATGAATTATTCATATTATTGAAAATATTGACCTAGTTCTTGAGCTAATCGGGAAAGTGATGTTAAAAATACTGAATTTTTTATAAAATAAAAAACTAAAAGTAAAATTTTAGTTTTTTTCTTTTTTGGTTATAATATTTGTAATTAATTTTTAATAAAAAAAATATATGTCTAATTTTGGAGACTTAATCAATATTGATGAATATTGAGATAAAAGAGAACAGTTTAGTGAAGATAGGGGTAAAATCTCTTATTATTGTAAAGATTGTAAGGAAATAGTTGAAGTTGAAAAAAATGAGAAAAAAAAGTTTGATTATATTTGTACAAAATGTAACTGAAAAGAGGTTGTAATTGGGACTTTTGAATGATTGAAATCTAATTATAAAATAAAATAAATATAAAACAAGTATAAAAGTCTAAAAAAGTTTTGACTTATTTTATATCTTTTATATACTAAGTTTATATTTAAAAAGAATACAGAACTTTTAAATATTTTAAGCAATTTATACACTAACTCTATTATTATTATGGATAAGAATGAGGCATTAAACAATGCACTATCAATGATAGAAAAACAATTTTGAAAAGGTTCTATTATGAGATTATGAGATAAAGATGGGTCAATGGATATTGAAACATTCTCTTCTGGTTCTCTAGGTTTAGATTTAGCTCTTGGTGGATGATATGCCAAAGGTAGAATAGTTGAAATATATGGTCCAGAGTCTTCTGGTAAAACTACTTTAACACTTCATGCTATAGCAGAAATTCAAAAAGCAGGTTGAACAGCGGCTTTTATAGATGCTGAACATGCACTTGATCCAAAATATGCTAAAAAAATTGGTGTTGATACTGATAACTTAATTATATCTCAACCAGACTATGGTGAACAAGCTCTTGAAATTACAGAAGCTTTAATTAGATCTGGAGCTGTTGATTTAATTGTTATTGATTCAGTTGCAGCACTTACTCCAAAAGCAGAAATTGAAGGTGATATGGGTGATTCTCATATGGGTTTACAAGCTAGACTTATGAGTCAAGCTTTAAGAAAGATTACTTGAGCAATTTCAAGAAGTTGAACAACAGTAATTTTTATTAATCAAATAAGAATGAAAATTGGTATTATGTTTGGTAGTCCAGAAACTACTACTTGAGGTAATGCTTTAAAATTTTATGCCTCTCAAAGGTTAGATATTAGAAGAAAAGCTAAAATTGAAAATGGGACTGGTTCAGATAAGGAAATTTTAGGTAATCTTACAAAAGTAAAAGTTATAAAAAATAAAGTTGCTGCTCCATTTAGAGAAGCTGAATTTGATATTATGTATAATCAATGAATTTCTAAAGTATGAGAATTACTTGATATTTGAGCAAAATCAGAAGTTGTTAAAAAAGCAGGTGCCTTTTATTCTTACTGAGAAACTAGACTAGGACAATGAAGGGAAAAATCTAAAGTATTTTTATTAGAAAATCCTGAAATTGCAAATGAAATTGAAGAAGTTATAAAAAATAGTTTAGAAGATTAAAGAAACAAAAAAATAATTAAATTTTTTAAATTTAATTATTTTTTTATTCAAACTTTCATGGTTTCAGAATGATTTTCTGCTTTTCTTTTTTTTATATCTTTTTTAGTTTTTATAAAAATATTTTTTATATAATTTAATATTTCATATAAATCATAAATAATAGGTATTTTATATGCAGGTCTATAATTAATATATCATAATCCAAAAAAGATAGGGAATAATAATAATATAAAACTAGAACTATTTATATAATAATAATTATTTAATATAATAAATATTATAAAAAAAATTGTTATCATTATTCAATTTATAATATGTATTTTTTTATTAGATTTAATAAAAAATAGATTTATTAAGTTAATAAAGGGAATATATATTAATATATTTGGAATTTTAGTTTTTTCTAATTTTGCTATTTCTATATTATTTTTTTCTTCTTCTTCTCTTTGTTTTTCTATTATATTAATATTTAATATTTTTATAGAAATAAATTCTTTTTTAGTAAAATAGTTTTTTAAATATTCAAAATATATTTTTATATAGTTTATTATATCTAAAATACTTGGAATAAAATATGTATTTATTCCAATAATTTTATTATTTATAATAATATTTATAGAAGAAAATACTGCAAAAATAATATAAAATAATATAAATAATATAGTTATATTTTTATTTCAAGAAATATAAATTAATGAAATTATTACAGAT
>JAUZRO010000226.1 GCA_030950465.1 Candidatus Altimarinota bacterium
ATTTTCAATAGTTGGAAGTTCAAGTAATGAAATAGTTAGTGATATTTAATAAAAAAAAATGACTAAAGAAATAGAAAAAGAAAAAACTAATATTAGTGAAAATAAAAAAGAAGTAGCTAAAGAAACTAAAATTATATTTAAGAATATATTATCTAAGAAAAAAACACTTTTATTAGCAATAATAACATTTATCTTTTCAATCATTTTTTATTGTTGATTTTTAAATAAAGGAGGAAATCCAATATGATTAGTTGTATTAATTATAGAAAGTTTATTTATAATAATAGTTCTTAAATTTTCTTGAAAAAAGGTTAATATAACTAAAAGATATGATTTAATATTTGCTATTTCACTAGCTTTAGTAATAAGTTTTTGGTTTTCAATATTTACTAATTTATTTTTCACACTATCTTTTTTATTAATATTATTATTATTAAATTTATTTATAGTATTTAATATATTAGAAAAAAAGTTTTTAATATTTTGAAAAATATCAGATTATATATATAATTTTATAAATATATTTTTTACTTCTATTAATAGAATATGATTTTCTACTTGAAAAATTATAGAAAGTTTTGTAGATGAAAGATGAATTACAAAAATTAATAAAACTACTCTTAAAAATTTTTGATTTTGATTTTGAATATTACTAATATTATTATTAATAATAATTCCTTTACTTTCTTCAGCAGACAAAGTTTTTAAAAGTTTTGTAGATGAATTTCTAATCTTTTTTTATTCAAATACAATACTAAATAATTTTATAGAAAGTTTTAATTTTTTCAATATTATTTTCATAATATTATTATTTCTAATATTTTTTAGTTTATTTTTATATATTTCAACATATAAAGTTAAAATTTCTGAAAAAAAAGAAAAAGAATACAAAACCATTAATAGTACAATTGTTAATATAGTAATTTATGGATTAAATATTTTATATTTTTTATTTATATTAATACAATTTAAATATATTTTCTTTTGAAATCAAGAATTATTTACAGGTTTAGATATAACTTATGCAAGTTATATTCATCAATGATTTTATCAATTAATAATAGTCTCAGCTATAAATTATTTTTTATATAAGTTTTTCTATAACAGGGTTCAAAAAAATAATTCTATGGAAAAAATAAAATTCTTTTTCCTACTATTATTTACAATAATAATTTCATATTCAGCTTTAACTAGAATTTTTCTTTATATAGATGCTTATAGCCTAACAATACTAAGATTTTTTGTAGTATACATATCAATATTAATTATAATTTTATTTATTATTAATATTGTAACACTATACTATTCTAAAAATAAATTAACTAATATAATTAATAATTATTTCCTTTATTTTATATTAATAAGTTTTGTATGAATATGATTTTTAAATATAGAATCATATGTTGCAAAATATAATATATCACATTATAAAGATTCTCTTTCAAAACATTTAGATGAAGATTATATTTATAGTTTATGATATGATGCTATAGATGAAAAAGAGTTACTTAAAACTACTTTTGATAAAGAAGTAAAATTACTTAAAAATGATTTCTATATTACTTCTAATACAGAAGTAATAAAAAGACAAAATTTATTTGAGATATTTTTATATTATAATATATATTACAGAGCTAATAATATTATAAAAGATTCATTTTAAAAAATAATTTAAATATTTAAAAACAATAAAAATGGCACTTTACCTAAAATATAGACCACAAGATTTTGAATCTTTGGTAGGACAAGAATTTGTGAAAAATACTTTACAAAAAGCAGTTGCTGATAATAAAACAGTTGGTGCATATTTATTATGCTGACCAAGGTGAACAGGGAAAACTAGTACAGCTAGAATTTTAGCTAAAGCAGTTAATTGTAAAAAACCTGAGAACTGAAACCCTTGTAATGATTGTGAATTTTGTAATGCAATAAATACAGAAAGTTTGGTTGATGTTATAGAAATAGATGCAGCTAGTCATACTTGAGTTGATAATATTAGAGAAATTATAGAAAAAGCACAATTTCAACCAACTAATTCTAAATTTAAAATTTACATAATTGATGAAGTACATATGCTAAGTAAAGGTGCATTTAATGCACTTTTGAAAATTTTAGAAGAACCACCAAGTTATGTTAAGTTTATATTAGCAACTACTGAAACTCATAAAGTTCCAGATACAATTATTTCAAGATGTCAAAGGTATGATATGAAAAGTATTAGCCTTGAAGATATAAAATCTAGATTAGAATTTATATCTTCAAAAGAAAATATAAAAACAGATAAAGAAAGTTTAGATTATATTGCTAAAAATTCAGGTGGAGCATTAAGAAATGCAATATCTTTATTTGAACAATTAGTCTCTGATAATGAAATTAAATATTCTAATATTATAGAAACTTTATGAATAGTTAAATCAGAAGTTTTAGAAGATTTTTTAAATAAATTAATTTCAAAAAATCCCACAATAGTAGATAATTTTGATAAATTAATAGAAGATTGAAAAAATATAAAATTATTTTTTAAAGAATTAATATTTTTTACTAAAAATAAAGCTATATATTTATTAAAAAATAATGAAGAAATATTAGATTATATAAAAATACTAGATATTTTAGATGAAACTTATTCTAAAACTAAAAATAGTTTAGATGAAAATACTACTTTTTTAATTTGAATTTTGAAGATTGTTAGTTGATATGAAAAAGAAGAAATTAAAAAGGTACCGGTCCCTAAACTAAAAAAAATAATTCCAGGGACCGGTACCGAAATAGGTAAAGAAAATAAAAAACAAGAATTAGAAATTTCAGATATTGATGATATTTTTTGATGAGAAGAAGAAAAAATACAAGAAAAAGTAATTTCAGAAATATTACTACAGAATAATAGTGATTTTGATTCAGAATTATATATAAATACTTTAAAGAAAAATTGAGCAAAAGCTATGGTTTTAATGAGTATTAGATGAGCTTATTTAAAAATATCTTGAACAAATTTAGAAATGAAATTTAAGACTAAATTTGCTCTAAATTCAGTGAATAATCCAGATACTATTGCATTATTAAATTGAGGTTTAGTTAGTATGTGATTAAATGATATAGATATAAAATTAATTAATTAAAATTAAAATAAAAATTTTCTATATATTTTCTAAGAATTAAGCCCTCACATATAAGCAAGTCAAATAGCATCTGCTGCATCATCTGGTTTAGGAATTTTATCTAATTTAAAAATAATTTTTAAAGCTCTTTGAAGTTGAAGTTTTTTAGCTTGTCAATGTCAAGTTATTGCTTTTTTTACTTGAAGAGGAGTATATTCTTGAATATCTAGATTATACTTCATAGCCTCATACATAACAACTCATCTTGCTTGAGCTACATCAATTGCTGTTTTTGCATTATTTTGAAAATATAATTTTTCTACTGAAATAATATCTGGTTTATATTTTTCTATAATTTCTTTAATATCATTTCATATTTCTAGTAATTTGATATTTATAGATATTTTTGGAGTAGTTGAAAAAACTCCAAAATCTATTATATTATAATCTTGTTTTTCCTTATCTATAATAGCAAAACCTACTGTTGTAGTTCAAGGATCTATTCATAAAATTCTTATCATATTATAATATTTATTATATTTTTAAAAATAATTAGCTATAATATTTGACATTAGTCATTTAGTATGCCATAATATATATGTAATTGAGAAGCAAGTGATATAAAATATTATTTTAAACAATGTATTAACATTAGTTGCTCCTTAATTACAGTGTGTGTGTAAATAATTATTGTTTTAAAAATAATTTATATAAATAATATAATAAATTATGAAAAAATCAATAATAATTGATAGAGAATTAATAGAAAAAATTGTTGAATCTTTTAAAATTTCTGAACAAGAAAAATTAAAATGGTTAAAAATTATTTGATATTTAACACTATCAGAAAGAAGGGAACTAAAAACATTAATTTAATTAAAGAAATAAATTAAATAAAAAAACTATAAATTAGCTATTTATAGTTTTTTTATTTCTTCTAAACTTTTTAAAACTAATTCATCACTATCTAAAAAAAATCTATTGATATTTTTTTCATTTCAAATATAAGAAATTACTTTCTTTTCACAAAAATAATTTAGCATATCAATTAATTCAGGCTTATCTTTTATTTTATTATAAAATTGATAAATTGGAAGATAAGGAACTCAAATTTGAGCTGAAATCTTTCTCCAAGATTTTTTTAATAAAATATGTATTAATATTCATTTAACTAAAATAGTTGCTGAAAATTTTTTAGGACAAAAACCAGACTTTTTACAAAGCCTAGTAATTTTATTATAATCAGATGATTTTATATTCTGAAATCTTAATAGCCACATTTTTATTCTACGGTTACACTTTTAGCTAAATTTTGAGGTTTATCAATATCTTTTCATAATATTTTTGCAATTTCTACAGATAAAAGCCACATTGGGATTAATGGAGTAAAAGGAACCAAAATATGACTAGTTTCAGGAACTTCTATTACTTCATCATATAATTCTGAATTATTCATACCTTCTGTTATTATTCCTAATACAGTTGTATTTCTAGCTCTTACTTCTTTTATATTAGAAGCAGTTTTAGTTTCCATAACTCATTTTAAATTTATAGCTACACATGGAAAATCTGGTCAAACTAAAGCTAATGGTCAATGTTTTAATTCTCAAGTTGAATAACATTCAGCATGTAGATAAGTTAATTCCTTTAATTTTAAAGCTGATTCTTCTGCTGTTCAATAAAGTAAATTTCTTCATAAGAAGAAGAAGTTTTTATATTGAGAATATTTTTTAGCAATTTTTTTAATATGGTTTATATCATTTAATTGAGCTTGCATTAATTTTGATAAATCCTCTATTTCTACTATTATTTTTCTAACTTCTTTTATTTGTAAATTTCTTTTTGTTCAGAAATTTAAAGCCATTAATAATAAAACTCATAACTGTCAAATAATATTTTTAGTACTAGCAACACCAACTTCTACTCAAGAATGTGTGTACAGTCAAAAATCACACATTTTAGCAACAGTTGAACCAACTACATTTACTATACCAAAGGTCATTCAACCTTTTTCTTTTACAATTTTTACAGACTCTCTAACATCTGCTGTTTCTCAAGATTGACTAATGAAAATATAAAGAGTTTTTGAATTTGGGATAAATGTGTCATATAAAAATTCTGATGATATTCTAACCTCACAAGGCATTCAAGATAACTCTTTAAACCAATATGATGAAGTTACTCCAGCAAAATAACTAGAACCAGAAGCTATAATCTCTATTCTTTCAATGTCAAGTTCATTTAATTCTTTTAAAGTTTCTGATGTAATTGTTTTTTCTTCAAAATTAATTCTTCATTTTAAAGAATTAAGTAAAACATCAGGTGCTTCATTTATTTCTTTTTCAGTAAAAGTTTCAAATTCTCATTTAGTTGCAGTTGCAAATTCCTGAGTCATTTCTTCAGCCTTTCTATCAACTTCTTTTCCAAAATTAAAAATTTTATGTTTTCAATTATTTACAACTACAATTTCATCATCTTCTAAAGTGAAAAATTCAAAACAATATTGACTTAAAGCATTAATATCTGAAGAAAGAAAACAAGAATCTTCTCAAATTCATAAAATCATAGGACTTCAGAATTTTGTTCAAATTAGACTATCTGGGTTTTCTTTATTGATAATAGCTAAAGCATAAGCTCCAACTAATTTTTTAGTAATTTTTGAAATAGTTGTAATTAAATCTTTTTCAAATTCATCTTCAATAAGTTTAGCTACAATTTCAGTATCAGTTTCTGAATAAAATTTATATCATTTTTTTATTAAATCATCTTTTAAACTTGCATAGTTTTCAATAATTCAATTATGAACCACAAAAAATCTTTCATTATTAGAATAATGTGGATGAGTATTTTCCTCAGTTACTCCTCAATGAGTTGCCCATCTAGTATGAGCTATTCCAGACTTATAGTTATCATCTTTTTCATTATTTAATTCTACTTTTCCAGCAAGATTACTAACTTTTCAAACAGCCTTTTCCAAAAACACTTTTCAATCTCAAGTTATTCAAAAAACCCCAGCACTATCATATCCTCTATACTCTAAATTAGTTAATCCCTCAACCAAAAAAGGAATAGAATTTTTATTTCAATTATAAGCAAATATTCAGCACATATTTTTATTTATTAATAATAATTTTTATATAAAATCATAATATAATTTTATATAAAATAGTCAAAAAAAATATACTAATTTTGTTTAGTATATTTTAAAATAAGTTTTAAAATAAAATATTTCTATTTTATTTTTAATTTGAAAATTTCTCTTCATACTAATTGTTTTTCTCTTTTATATAAAAGACTTCAGGTTTTTGTTGATTTTATATTAAAGTCTTCTGGGAAATAGGGAAGTATTTCACAGTATTCTTCTAAAATTGAGTATATTTCTTCAAAATAATAGTAATTTCATCTTACTTCCCAAAATGGAAAAGACATAACTATTGTTCAAGAAAATCATCATTTTTTTAGGTTTTCAAAGAATGGATTATATAATTTTTCTAAACCTTTTCTTTGCTCTAAGATTCTGTCTTTAGAAATATTTTTTTGAGTCATTACTTCTCATAAATATCATTCTGTAACTATTACTCAAGTTTTTATTTTATCAAAGAAAGTAGCTTCATTTATAAATTTTGCATTTAATTTCTCAATAATTCATTTAGTATTACTGCTTGAAGTTTCTACCATAGTTTGATTTAAATCACTTCAGTACAGTCAACTAAATCACATTAATTCTGCTTCAATTAAAATTGTTCAAAGTCATATGAATGGATCATAAACTACTTCTTTTCATCAAGATAGATTTATCATCATTTGGCTTAATTTTGGTGGAAGCATTCATACTTGCATATCTCTTGATTTTGCATAATCTCTTTTAGAATAGGCATTAATATCTTGAATCCAAATAGTTTTTCCTAAGAATTTATTATTTTTATTTTGTAATACTGAAAAATCTGTTCATCTTTTTACTAAATTTTCTCAAATAATAGTAGCTGAATTAATTGATTTAAAATCTTTATTTACAAATCTAGAAGAAATTCCAGAATTTTTCAATTCTTTTTTTAATTTCATTAAAGTTGTTTTTAAATTAAATTTATCTCATAAAACTGTGATTCAGTACTTAAATTTTCATTCATTTTCAGCTGCTAAATCTAATATTTTTTCCTCAAAACTAATATCTTCTAAAGAAAATATTTTCATTATTTTTATACTTCATCATAAATTAGATGCTTTTTCTAATACTATTTTTTCTTCTAAATTATCTAAAATTAAATAATCACTAGTATAATCTATAATTTTAACATCATTAAAAACTGCTAATATTTCAGCAATTGATAATCTCCATTCTCTTCCTAATTGAAATCCTATCATTATTTTATTTATTTTAAAAATTAAATTTGACTTTTTATATGTTTTTGTATATTATTATACCATAAATCAGTTTTTCTGATTTTTAGCGCACCCATAGAGGAGCCCCCCCTAATAGTTTACTATTAGGTGATTAATAAATTATAGATTATAAATATCTATAATTTTTTTTGATAAAAATTTCAACAAATCATTTTTTATAATGAATTTTAATTTTCATTCAACATATTTATCATTAATTTTATATGTCAATCTCTTTAATGAAATTGTTTTAAAATTATTTATTGAAAAATAGCTTTTTTCTTTTAATCAATATTTTTGATAATTCCTTATTTCAATTAAAAATTTATCATAATTTTTATTATATTTTGTTGTAATTGGTATAATTCATACTAAATCTCATCACATATGATTTGACATAACTAGAACTGGTCTTAAATATTTTCAATCTTTTGAAATTTCACTTCAAATATTTACTCATATTTTTGCTACCCAAATCTCTCACCTTTTAACTTTTTTTATTTTTCAATCAAACTCAATAATTTGTTTTTCATTATTCCAATCATTAAATAAAATTTTTGTCTTTTTCATTGCATTATTTTAATTCTAAATTACTTGGAAAAATTATATTTTCTTCAATAGTTTTTACAATTTCTATTTCTGTATTATAGTTATTTTTAAAAAAGTCCAAAACTTCTTTTACTAAAATTTCTGGAACAGATGCTCAACTTGAAATTCAAATATTAATTTTTTTGTGCTCATCCCCTTTATGAAAGGGGATTATAGGGGAATTAAATATATCTTCACTTGAATCAATTAAAATAGATTTAATTCATTTTTTTTCTCAAATTTCTTTTAATTTAGTAGAATTACTAGAATTTTTTGAACCTATAATTATCAATAAATCTAATTGTTTTTCACAAATTTTTTCAACAGCCTCTTGTCTATTTGTTGTTGCATAACAAATATCTTTAGCTTTTGGTAGAATTATTTCTGGATATTTTTCTGTAATTTTTGAAATTAAATCTTTAGTTTCATTTACAGATAGTGTTGTTTGAGTTAATAAAGCCAAAGAGCTAAAGCCCTCTGTAGAAAGGTTATTTAAATCTTCTATATTTGAAATAATATTAATTTTATTTTTATCTTCTTCTTTAACTCATTCAGCTTCTTGATGACCTTTTTTTCAGATATAAATAATTTCATATCATTCTGATAAAAATTTTTTTGCTTCATTGTGAACTTTTACAACTAAAGGACAACTTGCATCAATATATTTTATATTTTTTTCTTTAACCTTTTTAATATATTCCGGACCAACTCAATGAGCTGACATAATCATTATTGAATTTTCTGGAATATTTTTCAAATCTTCTCAAAAAATAATTCATTTTTTTTCATAATAATTAATAATATATTTATTATGGATTATTTCATGATTTACATAAATTGGAGTAGGGAATTGTTCAATAGCTTTATTTAATATATCTATTGCTCTATGCACACCAGCACAATATCACCTCAATTCTGCTAAATAAATTTTTATATTCATTTTTAATATTTTGTTATTATTTTTTGGCATTTTATTTAATAAAAAAAAATTTGCAATATTAATTAAAATATGATATTTTTAAGTTAATATAATTTAAAATAAGAAATATAATGGAATTATTAGAAACTGATATTTCAGAAGAACAATTAAAAATCCTATTATAATGATGAATTTGACACAAAAATGTTAAAAAATGAGTTATATGAAAAAGATAGAAAAAAATTTACAAAAGTCCATAAAGTGTTTAGAGATATTTCAGACAATTGAGATAAATACTTTTTAAATTTTCTAATAAAGATAAGTAAACCAGAGAATATAAGTGAATATGAAGATTTTTTATGAGAAAAATGATTCAATCAAGAAACATTAAATATTGTAATAAACTCTGTAATATCAAATATTAATAAAGTTCTTGATATCAATGATAGAGAATATCAAATCATAATTTTCAATAGAGATAGAAAAAAATATCAAGATAAAAAAATAAAGCCAAAAATAAAAAAATCAAAATGAATTGATAAACAAACTAAAAAAGAAAATGTATTTAAAGTTGAAGAAGTTAGAAAACTTCCAAATAACTCCTATGTTATAGATTTAAAGAAAGAATGAGTAAAAAGAAGAATATGATGGTTATCATTTAAAAAAATAGAAAATAATATTTATTATATTGATGGTTTTCATGTTGATGATAAATTTAAAGATAAATGATTGTCAGATAAATTAATGAATGAATTTAAAAAATATTTATGAAATAACTGAATGTCATTTTTAAATGATTATAGTGATAATTATTGAACTAATTCACCTTATATAAAATACTGATGGAATGAAGAAAAAGTTATTTCAGAATTAAAAGAAAGAAAAGTTATGTATTATTGAAATAATACCAAAGATAAAAAAATAGAATTAAAACAAGTTGCAAAAAAATTTTATAATAAATAATTAAATAAAATATATGTGAGAAGTACAAAAAGAAATTTTTATAAAACCAGAATATGAAAATTTTTACAATAATTTAACAAAACATGAAAATTGAAATGAAATACAAAAAAATTTCTTGAAATACAAAATTATTTTATTGGATTAAACTTTGAAAAAAATTTAATTTTACTTTTTTCACAATGGAATGAAGATGAAGAAATATTTAAGAAATTTAAAAAATTCTCAAATATAAATTGATTAAATAATTTTATAAAATTTTGTAATAATAATTGATTATTATTAGATGATATAGAAACTAATAGAAAAGGTGTTAGTCAAAAAGTAATAGATTCTCTAGCTAGTGCTTCATACATTGATCCACAGAGTTCTTGAGATAATGAAAGATAAAACAGCTTTTATTTTTTTGCTTTATTTTTTTGTTTATATATAATGGTATTATATAATTTAATATTTAAATAAAATATTATGTCAATAGAAATAGATTGAGAAGAAATTTTTACAAAAAATGAAATGTTAAATAGATTAGAAAAATTTGTACAAAACTCCTCTTTAGAATCAGAATTAAGAAAAAATAGAAAGAATAATATTATTTCTGTTAATTCTAAAATAAATTATGTATAAGATATATTTTTCAAAAAAAGTGGAAAATAAAATTGAAAATTTTATTTTAATTTATAGAAATGCTTTTTTAGTTTTATTTTCAGATACAGGGATATATGATGAGGAAATTATAATTCAAAATTATATAGATTCTTCAAATAATTTTCACAAAGAAATTTTAAATGATATTGATGAAAAACTATCTCTAGATGAGATTTTTTGATATAAAGTTTTAAATAAAAATAAAAAATGAATTTATTTTAAATTAATAAGTTATTTAGTTTTTATAGAATATATAGAAAAAGATAATTTAAGAATAATAAAAGATATAGAATTTAATAAAAAATAGATTAATTTCTATTTTTTTTTGCTTTAAAAAAAATATCTTTATAATGGAGGAAATTTTAAAAATTAATTATAAAAATATGCAAATAGGGATTGTTGGATTACCAAATGTTGGAAAAAGTACTTTATTTAATGCTTTGACTAAAAATTACTCTGCAGATGCACAAAACTTTCCATTTTGTACAATAGAACCAAATACTGGTATTGTAGTTGTAAATGACCCTAGATTAGAACAAATCAGAGAAGTTATTGGTGGAGAAAAAATAGTTCCTGCTAATTGTGAATTTATTGATATTGCTGGTATTGTTGAATGAGCTAGTAAATGAGAAGGACTTTGAAATAAATTTTTAGCTAATATTAGACAAGCTGATGCAATTTTACAAGTAGTTAGAGTTTTTGAAGATGATGATATTATTCATGTAAATTGAAAAGTTGATCCAAAATTTGATATTGAAGTAATTAATGCAGAATTAATTATGACAGATATTGAGACAGTAGAAAAAAGATTATTAGCTGATAGAAAAAAAGCTAAATCTGATAAAAAAATACAAGTAATAGTTGCAGGTTATGATAAAATATTAGTAGAATTAAATGCATGAAAATTAGTTTCAAGTATGGGATTATCAGAAGATGAATTAGAAAGTATAGTTGATTTACATTTACTTACAAATAAAAAATTTGTTTATGCTTTTAATGTTTCAGAAGAAATGATGGACACATCAGAATCAGAATTACAAAAAATACTATGAGTAGATGAAAACCAAACAGTAATAGCAATTTGTGCTAAATTAGAATCAGATATGGTTGAAATGACTTTAGAAGAAAAAAATGAATTTTTAGAAGAAATGGAATTAAAAACTACTGGACTTGATGATTTAATTAAAGCAAGTTATGAAGCTCTTGGGTTAATGTATTATTTTACAGCTTGAGTTCAAGAAGTTAGAGCTTGGACAATTCATAAATGAGATTCTGCTCCAAAAGCAGCTTGAGCAATTCATTCAGATTTTGAAAAATGATTTATCAAAGCAGATAAGGTTAATTGGAAAGATTTAGTAGAAAATAAAGGTTGGAGTTGAGCTAGAGAAAATTGAAAAGTTTCTCTAGAATGAAAAGAATATACTGTAGCTGATTGAGATGTGTTATTATTTAAATTTAGTAACTAAAAATAATTAAAAATAAAAATCAAAAAGAGTCCAGTCAGCAGAATATTCAGAATTAATTATGACTGAACTCTGAAAAAAGAATTAAAAATAAAAATCAAGTTCAGTCTTTTTAGATATAAAATTTATGTTGACTGGACTTAATTTTGGATAAGTCTAATAATTAAAATAAATAAAAATAATTTAAATTTTATGCCTTTAAGAAATATTGAGTTTGAAATAAATAATTATTATCATATTTATAATAGATGATTTAATAAAAATATAATATTTAAAAATGATAAAGATTTTAAACAATTTATAAAAACTATTGTTAGATATAATATAATTTTCACTTGAATTAAAATTATATCTTTTAGTATTTTACCTAATCATTTTCATATTATTTTAATATCTTTAGATAAAAAATCAGATATTTCAGAATTTATTTGAAAAATCCAACAATCTTATGTTATGTATTTTAGAAGTAAATATAAAGATAATTATATAAAAATAAAAGGAGAAGGTTTTTTTGAATGAAATTTCAAAGTTAAACATATTAATTCACAAAAATATTTAGAACAATGTATTTCTTATGTAGTATATAATTCAGTTCATCATAAAGTTGTAAAAAATATAACAGATTATAAATGGACAAGCTACCATCAATTAAAAAATAAAGATAAATTAAATAATTATAAAAATTTAATTTTAGATGAATTAGAAATTTAAAAACAATCAAAAGAGTCCAGTCAGCAGAATATTCAGAATTAACTATGACTGAACTCTGAAAAAAATAATTAAAAATAGGCTCTTTTCGTGATAGCAGGAAAAATA
>JAUZRO010000227.1 GCA_030950465.1 Candidatus Altimarinota bacterium
CATTAAAAATCAACAAAAAAAGAGAAAAAAGTTTATTTAAAACTTTTCTTCTCTTTTTTATATGTTTTAATAGCATTATAATATAATTTATAGCTATTATTTTTTCTAGATTTTTCCTGCTATCACGAAAGGAGCCATCAATATTAAATATTATATCAGATTTTGTAGAAAGTCCTATTATATTTAATATATTATGAAATATTTTGGAATATATTGATGAATTAAATAATGAAATAATTGGTGAAATGAATGATATAAAAGAGTCCTTAAATATGATTTTTGAATATAAAGATAGCAATGAAGATGAAAAAAATGAAAATGAAAAAATGGATATTGATTCATATTTAGAATATTTAGAAAGATATTGGAATTTAGATAATGATACAACTACTTATTATAATTTATTATCTTTTAGTAAAAAATATATTTTAAAAGATTATTCTAATGATGATGATGAGAGTACTTTTTTTCTTTTAGATAAAGAATGCTATGAAAACGAAATTGAAAAATTATATACTTTTCTGGATGATAACATTGAATTAAAAAAAGATTTAATAGAAAGATGATTTTTTCATAATTGATTATTACTTTTTGATATAATTTACTTATGAAAAGAAGTAGTTAGAATTAATAATGATAGCCCAAAAGAAGATTATAATATTTTATCAGTAGAATATGAAGATAAGAAAAATATTGGAATAATTAATAATTATGTTAATTTAGATAAATTAGTTATTGATGATTTATCAGAAAATAATAATAATTTAGAAGATTTTGATTTAAATTATAATTCTTTTAAAAAGAATATTAAATTTAAAAGTTTTATTGATTTTTTAAAAAAAGAAGAATATTTTTTTATGACTATAGCTTTCTTTTGAAAATTAAATAAAGTAGAAGAGAAAAATGAAATTGAGGAATATATATTTAATTATTTTAGTGAAAATATATTATTAACAGAATTAGCTGATAATGAAATTTTAGATGATAAAAATTTTTTAGAAAAATTTAATGATTATGGTGAATATGATTTTTCTTCAAATTTATGAATAAGATATTTATGATGAAAATATTATTTAAAATCATCAAATAATATTTATCCTGAAGATATTGATTTTATTAATTTTTTATTAGATAGAAAAGATAATGAAGAAAAAACTAATTTTGAAATAAAAGAAAATAAAATTATTTTCCTAAAAAACTTTATAAAATTTCAGGATAGAATTGATAACCTTTATAAAAAAGATTTTATTAAAACCTTACCTATAAAAAACCAAAATCAGCTTTTTAAATATTTGAATGAACTATTAGAACCTTGAAATTTTAATGAAGCAATATTTGAATGAGAATATAAGAATATTTATTCTAGAAATAAACCTGATCTTTCTTGATATATTGATTTTGATGATGTAATTAAAGAAACAAAAATAGAACATAATATTTATGATTTTGATGATATTAGTGATGATGATAAAATAAATATATTTGAGAGTTTAATCGAATTATATAATAAAAATTATAATAATAAAAATTTTATAGAAGATATAAAGAATGATTTAGCTAACTGATTTGATAGTATTTCAAAAGTACACTTATTTTCATTATATGAAGATATTTTGAGTTTATATGAAAAAAAAGTTGATGATGATACAATTTATATGTGATGATTAAATTCAAATAAAAATATAAATTTTTGATTTAAATTTTTTTAAAGTATTGTTGAAAAAAGATGAAAAGAAAAAAATATTAAAATTTATGTAGCAGATATCTCACCTTCTCAAAACTTTCCAAAAATATCTCATAATTTTCAGCTATATAGAGAGAAAAACAACACTTCAAGCAGATACAAAAAAACACCTACAAATGAGGTGTTTTTTTGATGATTTTTCTTAAAAATAAACTTGA
>JAUZRO010000228.1 GCA_030950465.1 Candidatus Altimarinota bacterium
GATTTTTTCAATTAACTCATCTTTATTTTTATTTTTTAATACACTTTTTTTAGTCATTTGTTTGCTTTAATTAAGTATTTTCTTATACTTTATTATATACATTTTTTGAAAAAATCGAGTTTCTAATGTGAAAAATTTGCGAAGAAAAAAAAGCACTTTTTCAAAAGTGCTTGATAGTAACAAAAAATTTTGATGCAACTGAAAAAAATAAAGATTTGAAAAAAGAAAGTATAGATTTTGTTTTGATGCATCCACCTTATGTTGATATAATCAAATATAGTGAATGAAAAATAAAAAAAGATTTATCAAACATTCATGATTTAGATAAATTTTGTGATGAAATAGAGAAGGTTGCAAAAGAAAGTTTTAGAATTTTGAAGCCTTGAAAATATTGTGCAGTTTTGATGTGAGATACAAGAAGAGAGAAAATGTATCAGTCTTTGGCTTTTAAAGTTATGGAAAGATTTATGAAAGTATGATTTGCTTTAAAAGAAGATATTATAAAAGTTCAACATAATTGTAAAGCTACTTGATTTTGGGTAAAAAAATCTAAAGATTTTAATTTTTTATTGATTATGCATGAGCATTTATTTATTTTCAAAAAACTAAAATAAATCATTCCCTGTATAATTCCAAAAAACACTAAAATTCAATTTTAGTGTTTTTTACTATAAAATTTAACTTCTAAAGAATTTTAAAAAAACTTGTGTGAAGTTTAAACCTTTTTCTTGATTTTGTTTAAAAAATAAATATAGTTATTATGTGAAAATCTTTATTTCTTTATAAAAAATCCTTTGATCCCCTCTCCTCCAAAGGAGAGGGCTAGGGTGAGGTTTAATATTATGGTAAAAAAAATAGAAGAGGAATATTGAGCTGATAGTATACAGGTTTTAGAAGGATTAGAACCAGTTAGAAAAAGACCTTGAATGTATATTGGTTCTACTGATGTTAGAGGTTTACATCATCTTGTTTGGGAAATTGTAGATAATTCTATAGATGAGGCTATTGCTGGTCATTGTGATAAAATTGTTGTTAAACTTCATGAAGATGGAGCTTGTAGTGTTTCTGATAATGGTAGATGAATCCCTACTTGAATGCATTCAAAAACTGGAGTTTCTGCTTTGGAAACTACTTTAACTGTATTACATGCTGGTTGAAAATTTGGTTGAGGAGGTTATAAAGTTTCTTGAGGCTTGCATGGTGTTGGTTCTTCAGTTGTAAATGCACTTTCTACTTTTATGGAAGCAACTGTTGAGAGAGAATGAAAAGTTTTTTATCAATCTTATAAAGAATGAGTTCCTAATGAAAATGTAAAAGAAATTTGAAAGTCTAAAAAAACTGGTACAACAATTAAGTTTTATCCAGATGCTACAATTTTTAAAGAGACAATAAATTTTGATTATAAAATAATTTTAAAAAGATTAAGACAACAAGCATATTTAACTAAATGAATTCAATTAGATATTTTTGATGAAAGAAGCAATGAAAATTATAGATTTTATTTTGAATGAGGTATTAAATCTTATGTTCAATTTTTGAATAAAAAAGAGGATACGCTGTGAGATATTTTTTATGTAGAAAAAGAAAAAAATAATATTTTAGTTGAAACATCTATTCAGTACAATAGAGAATTTTCTACTAATATTATTGCTTTTGTAAATAATGTTCATACTCCAGAATGATGAACTCATATGACTGGTTTTAGAACTGCATTAACAAGAACGATTAATAAATATGCTAGAGAAAAAGGAATATTAAAAGAAAAAGACCAAAACCTTACAAATGATGATGTTGTAGAATGAATTACTTGTGTTATATCTATTAAATTAGAAGATCCTCAATTTGAAGGACAAACAAAGTCTAAATTATGAAGTTCAGAAGCTAGATGAGCAGTTGATGGAGTTGTTAGTGAGAAATTAATGGAATTTTTGGAAGAAAGCCCAAGTTCTGCTAGAAAAATTATTGAAAAAACATTTTTAGCAGCAAAAGCTAGATTAGCAGCAAGAGCAGCTAGAGATACAGTTGTTAGAAAATGAGTTTTAGAATGATTAACTCTTCCAGGTAAATTAGCAGATTGTTCAAGTAGAGATCCAAAAGTTTCAGAATTATACATTGTCGAATGAGATTCTGCCGGTGGTTCTGCTAAACAATGAAGAGATAGAGAACATCAAGCTATTTTACCATTAAAAGGTAAAATTTTAAACACTGAACAAGCTAGAATTGATAGAATTTATTGAAATGAAGAAATAAAAAATCTGATTATTGCTTTGTGAACTTCTATTTGAGAATCATTTGATATTTCAAAATTAAGATATCACAGAATAGTTATAATGACAGATGCTGATGTTGATGGTGCTCATATCAAAACATTACTTCTTACTTTGTTTTTTAGATATTTTAAAGATATCATAGAATGAGGTTATTTATATATTGCAAATCCACCATTATATAAACTTACAAAATGAAAAAAATCTTGGTATGTTTATTCTGAAGAAGAGAAAATAAAAATAATGTGAGAACATGAAATTACTTGAGAAAATATACAAAGGTATAAATGATTGGGAGAAATGAATCCTGAACAACTTTGGGAAACAACTATGGATCCAGCTGAAAGAAAAATGTTTCATGTAAAAATTGAAGATGCAGAAAGAGCAGATAATGTATTTAAAACTCTTATGTGACCAGATGTTGCACCTAGAAGAAGATTTATTCAAAGTAGAGCAAAAGATGTTCAAAATTTAGATGTATAAAAAAATAATTAGCTAAAAATAGCTAGTTATTTTTTTATTTAAAAAAAGTAGTAAAAAAGTTTTGACTTTAAAGCTAAAATCAATACTATCTTTTTTGTTATTTAGCTCTATTAAAAATAAGCTATAGTAATTATAAGAATTTATTCCTCTGTAGCTCAGCGGTAGAGTACGGGACTGTTAATCCTATGGTCACTGGTTCGAATCCAGTCAGGGGAGCCATTTAACATAAACTGTTAAAAAATATTTTGTTGGAAGAATGACTGAGTGGTTGAAAGTAACGGTCTTGAAAACCGTCGTATCTCTGATACCCAGGGTTCGAATCCCTGTTCTTCCTCCATTTTTTTTTACAAAAAAAATATCAATATAAGTTGGAAGATTGCCAGAGTGGCTGAATGGGCTCCCCTGCTAAGGGAGTGAACACTTCATTGTGTTCCGAGGGTTCGAATCCCTCATCTTCCTCCATTATTTAAGGGCCTGTAGCTCAGGGGTTAGAGCAGTTGGCTCATAACCAATTGGTCGTTGGTTCAATTCCAACCAGGCCCACCATATTTATATTAAAAAAAGTCAAATAAAGTTTTGACAAGTTAATGTAAAAACATATACTCTTTTAGCTTTATAAGAAAAGCAAAAAAAACAGTTCATTAAAATAAACAGAAATATTAGAAAAAGAATTAAACACTATTTCAATAATTCAAGAAGCTTAGGAAAAACTAAAAAAACAGTCTATCCAAAAATTATATAGTTTACTATATATAATAAGATAAACAATACGTTAAAAAGAGTTTGATCCTAGCTCAGGATGAACGCTAGCGGTGCGCCTAACACATGCAAGTCGAGCGGTAGAATTTTTAGC
>JAUZRO010000229.1 GCA_030950465.1 Candidatus Altimarinota bacterium
CAATTTTATGAATAATTTTATTAATTATTTGAGTGATTATAGGAGTTTTTTTAAATGCTAGATTAAATATAGATTTTTGATTTGATAAAATTTTATGAAATGGGATATCTTCTTGATTTCAAAATTCTATAAAAGCTCCTACTAATATGTTAAAAGAAAGTAAAAATACTATTACTGAATGAATGAATTTATTTAAATAATTTTTTATTATGAAAAAAGAAGAAATTTGATTTTGGGATATTGTTAAAACTATGGAGCCTAGATGGGTTATGAGTAGTATGGCTACTTGAGCAGTATGAATATTAACAATGATTATTTGAACTAAATTTAATATTTTGTTATTAAAATATTTTGCTGGTATTTTAGTTTTTTTAGCAATTATATTATTTATATTATTTTTAATATTATTTATATTGAGAATAATAAAATTTCCTTGAGAGGTAAAAAAAGATTTATCTCATCCAATTGCTGCAAATTTTTTTGCTTGAATTTTTATTAGTTCTGCAATAATTGTTTCATGAATTTGGAATGTATTAGTTCCATTAAATTGGTGTATGAATGCTATTTTCGTCTCAAAAATATTTTATATAATTGCTCTTATTTTATGAACAATTATACCTGTATTAGTTCCTTTTATGTTAACTATATCAGAAAAAGTTGATTCTAAACATGCAATTGGTATTTGGTTTTTACCTCCAGTTTGAATATTTGTATTAGTATTTGCTTGAAATTTTATGGCTTTACATTGAATTTGGAGTAATGTAATACCTTTCATAAGTATTTTTTATATGGGGATGGCATTTATTTTATACTTTCTTGTATTATCTATGGTATATTCAAGATTAAAATTTCATTCACTTCCTGCTCCTGAAGTAGCTCCTAGTTTTGTTATATGACTTGCTCCTATTTGAGTTTCAATTATAGCTTTAAATACTTTTGATTTAGTATTACAAAAAAATAATATATTTAATTGGGATTTAAATTTTATACATAGTTTTGTGTCTTTATTTAGCTCAATGTTAGCTTGATTTGGATTCTGGTGGTTTGTATTAACAGTATTAATTTTATGATATTATTTAATTAAAAA
>JAUZRO010000023.1 GCA_030950465.1 Candidatus Altimarinota bacterium
TTTTTCATTTATTTCTACGTTATTATCAAATGCATTATTATTTATAATACTTTCTAATTTATTTTGTAAATATTCTAAACTTACAACTGTTCCACTTCAAAAGCTAATATGCAAAACAGGATTAGTTTTTTCAAAATCCCAGTTATCTTCAGCATAAGTATCATAAAATAATTCTTTATTTCATTGATATAATTCTTTAAGTGTAGAAATTAAAAGACTTTTTCAAAATCTTCTTGGTCTAGAAAAGAATAAATATTTTCAAGAATTTTCAATAATGTTTAAAATATTTTTAGTTTTGTCAATATATAAATTATTTTTATTTTCCCTAATTGACTTAAAGCTCTGTTCTCAAATTGGTAATCTCTTTTTTTTCATAAATTATAATGATTATGTTTATTATATATTATTTATAATATTATATATTATTTAATTTTTTAATCAAATTTTAGTTTTTTTTGTGCAAAATATTTGACATATATTATAAAGTATGAGATTATGTAAATGTAAAAAGAAATTTTATAAATGAATTGTAAAGTTTAAATATATATATATTTACTAACCCCTTAATTTACATGAATAAATTTAATAAATTAATAGTTATAATTATAGTTTTTATACTTTGATTATGAATAGTCTTTGCTGCAAACAATTATTTCAAATCTTGAAAGAATTGGGATGCAAATGTAGATAGTGCTGGACCAGCTAATGATATTTTCACATTAACTTGAACACTTGATTTAGAACCATCTACAAGTACAGCCTATATAACTAATGATTATAGATGAAAAATTATTTGAGCAATTAATAGTGATTTATTTTGACCTTTTATTATAAATAACTTAGATTTATATTATAAGAAAGATTTTGGCTCTTCCTTAAATCAATTAGGTAGAATATCTATTTTACACTCACTTCAAAATCTCAAATACTTAAATAAATCATAGTCTTAAAATTCTCAAAATTTCTAAATCATCTAGCTCTTCTTTTAATAGTTTGAATAAT
>JAUZRO010000230.1 GCA_030950465.1 Candidatus Altimarinota bacterium
ATTATTCAAACTATTAAAAGAAGAGCTAGATGATTTAGAAATTTTGAGAATTTTAAGACTATGATTTATTTAAGTATTTGAGATTTTGAAGTGAGTGTAAAATAGATATTCTACCTAATTGATTTAAGGAAGAGCCAAAAACTATAAACTAATTTAAATATTTTCTTATTTATTTTCAAAATAAAATGTTCAAAAAAAAGAAATTAAAAACACATAAAAAATCTAGTGATTTTTTAAAATATATTAATTATATTTGATTTATAATACTTTTTTTATTGTCTCTAATTATTATATGAAAAATAACTAATTGAGAATTTAAAATATTTAATAATTTATTAGATAATACTCAAAAAGAATTAACTATTGAAGAAAAAAATGAGTTAAAAATTATTGAAGAAAAAAAGAAATTAAAATTAAAAGAGAAAGAAAAAAAGAAAAAATTAGAAGAAAATAAAAAAAGAAAAAAAATATTAGATGAAAAGAAGCAGAATATATTAATAATTTGAAGATGAGGTAATTGAAATGATGCTCCTTATCTAACAGATAGTATTCTTATATTAAGTTATTATAAAGAGAAAAAACAAATTTCTATGATGTCTATTCCAAGAGATTTATATGTAGAATATTGAGATACTAATAAAAATTGAAAACAAATAGAGGCTAAAATAAATGGTTTATATGTCCATTATTTAGCAAAATATAAAGATAAAAAAAAAGCTATAAAAAAGTTAGAAGAAAAAGTAGAAGAAATAACAGGAGAAAAAATAGACTATTATATAAATCTAGATTTTAATTGATTTATAAAATTAATTAATTCTATTGATTGAATTACAGTAAATGTAGCTAAAAACTTATATGATGAAAAATACCCAGATAATAATCATGGATTTCAAACTTTTAGTTTATCAAAATGAGTTCAGAAGATATATTGACAAACAGCTTTAAAATATGTTAGATCTAGGCATAACTCAGGTTGAGATTTTGGTAGGAGTGAAAGGCAACAACAAGTTGTAAAATCTATTAAAGAAAAAGTTTTGTCTAGTGAATATTTAGCAAGTCCATCTAAAATAAAAGAATTATATGATATTTTTGATAAATATATAGCTACAAATATTTGATTTATAGATTTTACAAAGTTAGCAACTAATTTAAAATTAGAACAAAATTTACAATTTTACTCTTCTACTATAAATGCAAGTTGTATAATAAAAGATGAATGTGATAAATGAGGTTTTTTATATTATCCTCAAAGAATATTTTTTGGATGACAAAGTGTATTATTATCAGAATGATCAGATAAAAATAATTTATCTCATTTTGAGAAAATAAAAGAGTATTCAAATATTTTATTTAATTCACCAAGTCTATTTAAAGAAAACTTTAAAATAAGTATTTTTTCTAAATTAGAAGATAAAGAAGAAGCAACAGAGCTTAAACAAGAATTAAAAAAATACGGATTAAAAATAAATATTTCAGAAAGAATCTGAAATATACCAGAGAAAATATATTCGCCTATAATCCCCTTTTCTTCAAAAGGGGATGAGAACAAAATTAATATAAAGAATAATATTACACTAGAAGAATATAATAAATTAAAAAATAAACCTAAATCAGAATTAAATATTAATTTAAAAATATGAGCAGAATCAAATAATGAAAATACAAAAATAATAATTAATTCAGTAGATATAAATAGTAATACAATTAAATTTTTAAAAAAGTATTTACAAATAAAAAATACTGATATTATATATAATATAGGTTGACCAAAATATGCTAAAGATAAAAATACAAAAATAGAAATAATTTATAAAAAATAAAACATGGTTTCATTTAAAACAAAACAAATAAAAAAAACTTCTTATAAAAGAAGAAATACAAGAAAAATAAGTAAAAATAAAAAAACTTTTTCTAAATATTTACTAAAAATGTTAATGTTTTTAGTAGCCTTTTGAACTATTTGAGTAATTATAGCTTGAGTAGTTTTGTATTATAAAATGATTGTACCTCTTCCTCCAGTTACAAAATTAAGAGAAATGTCTATCCCTCAATCTTCTGAAATTTATGATAGAGATTGAAATTTGTTATATAGTGTTTTTAAGGAAAAAAGAACATATGTAGAATATGAAAAGATTAATAAAAATATGATAAATGCTATTGTAGCATGAGAAGATAAAAGATTTTGGACTAATCCTTGATTTGATTTAATTTGATTAACTAGAGCTGCACTAACAGCTATAATGACATGAGAAACACCTGGTTGAACTTCAACTATTTCACAACAATTAATTAAAAATACTTTTTTAACTAATGAAAGAAGTTATGAAAGAAAAATAAAAGAAATTTATCTTTCTTATAAAATGACTAATGAATTTGATAAGAATACTATAATTGAAATGTATTTAAATAAAATTTCATTTGGTAATAATGCTTATTGAATAGAGCAGGCCTCTAAGACTTATTTTGCTAAATCAGCAGATAGTTTAAATATTTTAGAGTCTTCTATATTGGCTTCGATTCCTAAATGACCAACTCTACATTCTCCATATAGATTTTTTTATAATAAATCAAGACAACGTTATGAATGATATCCATTTTTAATGGGGTATCCATATATTTATAAAAAAGATTTAGTAGATTGAATAAAAACGGATATTAAAAGAAACAATATTATAGAAAAAAGTAAAATCAATATTTTTCCAAATATAGATATTTCTAATTATACTAAAGAAATAGAAGCTTTTAAAAAAGTTATTGATGATATAGTAATAAAAAAACTTTGAACAGAAGGTTCTAATATTTTAGTTTGTGGTTTAAATAAAAATAATTTTAAAAATATATCTGCTATAGATAATGATGGATGTACAAATATAGAATATTCAGATTTATTAACACTTTTAAATAATATAAGAGTACTTGTTTGAGATAATTATATAGAATATGAAACAGGTAGAAAAGATTTTATTTTACAAAGAATGTTTGAAGATTGATATCTTTCTAAAGATATAAATGAAGCATCTCAAATATATAAAGATTCTATTAAAAGATGAATATTATTTGATTTTAAAAAGTCAAAAACTAAAATAAAATATCCTCATTTTGTTTTTTATGTAAAACAGTTTTTAGAAGCAAAATATGGTAAAACTGCAATGGAAGAAGGTTGATTAAAAATATATACAACTCTTGATTCTAAATTACAAGATAAAGCACAAAGTATAGTAGAAGCGCAAGCAAAAATTAATTTTTCTAAGTTTGGTGCAAATAATGCAGCATCAATTACTATTGATAATAAAAAAGGTGAAATACTTTCAATGATAGGTTGAAAAGATTATTATGATAAAGAAATTAAGGGAGAAAATAATATTATAACTTCACAATTACAACCTGGTAGTACTTTTAAACCTTTTGTTTATGCTCTTGCTATGCAAAAAAAGAAGATTTGACCTAAAACTCCAGTTTTTGATGTAAAGACAGTTTTTCCAGGTAAGTATACTCCAAATAATTTTGATGGAAAATTTATGGAAAAGGTTAGTATTGAAAAAGCCTTAAATCATTCAAGAAATATTCCTGCTATCAAAATGTATTATTTAGCTTGAAAAGAATTAGTAATAATTAATTTTATGAGGCAGCTTTGAGTTGAATCTTATTATGATTACAAAAAATACTATAAAGAAAAATATAAAAAAGATTATAATTATTGAGCACCTATGGCTCTTTGAACTTGAGAAATGACACCATTAGAATTAGCAACAGCTTATTCCACAATAGCTTCTTTATGAAATAAAAAAGAGATTACACCAATTTTAAAAATATTAGATAGTAAATGAAATATTATTTATATAAAAGATAGAGATCAAAAATTAACAAAAGAAGCTATAAGTCCTAAAACAGCATATTTAATAACATCTATTTTAACAAATACAGAATCTAGACCATCTTTTTGGAATAAATATATGACAATTCCTTGAAGAAAAATGGCTGCAAAAACGGGTACTTCTACTAAGCAATTTAAAGTTAATTGAGTTAAAAAAATTTATCCTCAAAATCTTTGGACAATAGGTTATACTCCTCAGTATACTACTGTTGCTTGGGCAGGGAATACTAATTGAAAAGAGTTATATTATGCTTGAAATTGATTAGAATGAGCAGGCCCAATTATGAGAAATATTATGTTAGAAGCACATAAATGAAAAAAGGCAGAGTCATGGACTCTACCCAATTGAATTAAAGAAGTAACTATTTCAACTAATTCTTGAAAATTACCAACTTCTTCAACACCTTCTTTAACTAAAATTGCATGATTATTTATGAATATACCTACTCAATATGATGATAGTTATTTTTCAAAAGAAATAGATGCTTTATGTAATTGAAAAGTTACTGAAGATACTCCTTCGGATGCTATTAAACTTATAAAATGAGTAAGATATCATTCACTTATGCCAGATTGGCCAAATTGGGAGAAACCAGTTTCTGCATTATCTAGTTTCTGATCTATTTTTTATACTAATGAAGTTTGTGAAAGATGAATAAAAGATTCCAATATGCAAGTATGAGTAAGTATATCTAATAATTGAAAACTTGTAGAGTGAGCTAATTATGTTGAACTTGCATATAAAAGTACTAACCCAATCATAAAATTAGAAATATTATTAGATTGAAAAATAATTGCAAGTTATGAATTACCTTGAAAAACTCAAGGTTCATATAGGTGAGCATTTAATATACCATCTTGATTAACATGAAATCATAATTTGGTTATAAAATCTATAGATAATAGTTATTATTCAAAATCAATTTCTAGAACAGTTGTTTTATGATGAAAAGATAAAACACCACCTGCTATTACTTTAGAAAATCCTGCTAGATGAAACATTACTCTTACAAAAGGTACCTCTTTTAACTTAAGAGCTAGTTTTTCTGATATAAGTCCAATTAGAGCTATTAATATTTATTTCAATGATAAAAAAATATTATCTTCTGTTAATAGAAAAATAGTAACATCTATTTCAAGTGAAGGATTAGAAATATGAAAATATAACTTAAGAATTGATGCTGTTGATATTCATTTTAATAAATCTTCTAAAAATATTATAGTTAATCTAATAGAATAATTTTGTTAAAAAATTATTTTGCAAAAAACATAAAAAATTATATAATAAATCATAATAAGAATTATTCTTATTATGATTTTATTTTTAAAAAATATAAATATGTCTGATATAAATTTTGACCCAATAGAAATAGCTAAAATTGATAAAAAAGCACCTTCTTTTGAAATGCCTTTTTATGATGCTGAAAAAGATACTGATGGAACTATTTCTTCAGAAGATTTAAAAGGTAAGTGGTATGTATTATTTTACTATCCAGCTGACTTTACTTTTGTATGTCCAACTGAATTAAAAGATTTAGCTGATGTTAAATCAACTTTAGATGAAATGAAAGTTGAAGTTTTACCAGTTTCTACTGATACTATTTTTACTCATAAAGGTTGGGTAAAAGCTGAAGGATTATTAAAAGATTTCAAATATAAAATGTTAGCTGACCATAATGGTGAATATGCAGATTTATATAATGTATTAGATTTAGATTCTCACTTAGCTTGAAGATGAACATTTATTGTTGATCCAGATGGAGTTTTAAGAGGTTTAGATATTACTTCTTGAGCTCAAGGTAGAAACTCTGCTGAATTAATTAGAAAACTTCAAGGTCTTCAATTTATGAGAGAAAATCCAACTTTGGCTTGTCCAGCTAGATGGGCTCCAGGTTCTACTACTTTAACTCCAGGTATTGATTTAGTTGGAAAAGTTGCTGAAGCTATGTAATTTTAAAGAAAATACTGAGACCGGTCCTTAGTTGCTAAGATTAGTAACTAAGGACCGGTCTCTTGTTTTAATATAATATAAAACATATGAAATTCTTTATTGGAGCAAATCTAAAAATGAATAAAACTAATTCTGAATTAATAAAATATAATTTAGAATTAGAAGAAAAATATAATAAATGAGAGAATATAGAACTAATGATTTCTCCTAATTTTACAGGATTAAATGTTTTTAGTGAAAATAAAAATATTTCTTTAAATGAAAATACCAAGACTTTGTCTTTCTTGTATTTTAATCAAAACAGATTGAATCTTTATTTTTTA
>JAUZRO010000231.1 GCA_030950465.1 Candidatus Altimarinota bacterium
ATTAATGATCCCAATAATAAACATAATCTCCTTAATACTAAAGATTATAATTATTCAATATATAAGAAAACTCCCTGTGTCTAAATTATATATGTTAGTTAAATATATAATACTATATAATCTCTTTCCAATATTTTAAAAAAATCCCTCAAATTTTAATAATTATAAATACTAATATCTATAATTTGGAATATAAAAATGTTAAAGTCCTTTTTAACCAAAATAAAGATTCAAAATATTAAACTTTTTAATAGTATAATATATTCTATTAGAATATATTATCATAAATAATTATTTGAAAATTGTACCAAAAAAATAAGAACCAAAAAAAAAGAAAAAACTAATCATCATGAATAAAAATACACTAACAAAACACTAACAAAACACTAACAAATCCAAAATCAAAAGAAAAATGCTTTCTGGTTTTCCAAAAATAAACTCTCATCTTAAATATGAAAGATTTAAAATGAAATACTAGTAAAAAGTATTCTATTAGAACACTCTTTACCATTAATTAAAACTCATTTTTATTCTTCAAAATTCATAGTATTAATAAATTCTTACATTAACAAATCAAAATCAAAAGAAAAATCCTCAACACTTTCTCTAAAATAGAAGTTTTGAAGAATAAAATATACTATTAATTAAAATATAAACTATATTCTAATAGAATACTTTTTACTATATTAAATTGTATTCTATTATGTCTTGGAAAATGTTACTCAAAAACATTTTCCTCAAAACCTTTTTTTAACTATTATCAATACAAAATAAATAAATAACTAACTGAAAAAGATCAGAAATAAAATAATAAACAATATAAATAATAATCAATAAACACCCAGAAGCTACATTGAATCTACATTTAAAAGAAAATAATAAAGATTTATTTAATTTATATTAAAATCTTTATTCATGAACAATAAAATATGATAAACAAAATAGCAATATATATGATAATAGAATATATATTACTATAATAAATATCACTATAATATTTATATCAATATAATATATATCATTATAATATATATCAAAAAATATATCACTTCAATATATATCATTATAATATATATTACTTTTAGCCCCGAAAGAAGAAATATGAAGAATAATTAGAGGAAGAAGATGATGGAAAACATGATGGAAACCAG
>JAUZRO010000232.1 GCA_030950465.1 Candidatus Altimarinota bacterium
TTTGAAGTGAGTGTAAAATAGATATTCTACCTAATTGATTTAAGGAAGAGCCATAAAAATATATCTCAGCATTCTAAAGCAGTTTTAGTTGATGAAAAATATTTATTTATTTGAAGTGAAAATTTTTCTACACCTAGTTTAGACCAAAATAGGGAAATGTGACTTTTACTTAAAAATCCTGAAATAATAAAAAAATTTATTATTTTATTTAATAGTGATAAATAGAGAAAAGTCTCTATTTATTTTTTTGCATAATTTTATTATTTATGTTAAAATTATATTAATATTAATATAAAATAAATTATGAACAAAATTGTTTCACAAATCATTCTAGGATTTATATTTATAACTTTTTTAGTTATATTAAGTTTTTATACTTTTTTTGCTTGAGAAAAGAAGGAATTAAATAGTCCAGATTTTAATATTTCTAAAATATGAAATCAAGAATTAGATTGATTAATTTCAGATAAAATAAACTTTTCTACAACAATATATTCTATAAATAAAGATTATAAAATTTCTGATAATATAATATCTTTTTGAACTTGAATATATTTAATAGATTCTAGAGATATTTTTTCTACAGTTACATTAGAAATGTGAACAAATAAAGTTTTATTAAAAGGATGATGAATGGTTTATGTTAATAATGATTCAAAATATAAAATAATTTCTTCTTTTAATAATAAAATCAAAATAGAGTTTTTAAATACTATAACTAATAAAAAGTGAGTTGAAGTTTATCTTTATCCACATATGTATTTATGATTTAGACCAACTAGATTTAATAAAAAAGAAGAGGCGGATAGTTTAAGAGTTTCACAATTATGAAGTTTGAAATATTTTAATTGAAATTTATTAGATATATCAAAATGATGAAAAATAAATTTTGTAAGAACAGAAAATAGAATTTTTATAGAAAAAGCAGTTAAAGATATTTTAAATAAACAAAAAGAGTATTCTGATAAATTAAATGATTTTAAATATAATGATTTTTTAAATATAAGTTGATCAGATCATATAGAAAAATATTTTTATATATTT
>JAUZRO010000233.1 GCA_030950465.1 Candidatus Altimarinota bacterium
TATTGAATATTTTTCTATAAAAGTTCATGTTTTTGTTTTTCTGGGGTCATTCTCTATTTTATATAATGGTCAGTTTCTAGTAGAACTATTTTTTATTAACTTTTTTTCATAATTTAGAGCCTTATTTTTATCTTTTTGAGAAACTCAGTATGCTTCTTTTGTACAAAATTCCCATTTCATATATCTAAATTTATATAAATCAAATTCTTTTGAATCTCTTCAAATTCTTCTGTTTTTAAAAATAATTGGTCATTTGGGGTCTTCTATTTTTATTAAAATAGCTGTAATTATTAATATTGGAGAAAAAAATATTATTCAAAATAGGGAAGAGAAAATATCAAAGATTCTTTTAAAAATTATATTCCAACCAGAAAGGGAAGTGGATTTTATTTCTAATACAGGTATTTCATTAATTAAAGTTAATTCTGTATTAGTTTGTGTTATATCAAATCAATTAGTTAAATATCTATATCTAACTCAGAATATTCTTGTTAACTCCCAAATATCAAATTTTTCTTCTTTTGTAAAATCACTATCAATATAAATTATTTCATCAATTTTTCTATTTTCTATTAATTCTTTTATAATCTCAAAGTTTTTGTGCTCATCCCCTTTATAAAAGGGGATTATAGGGGAATTTTTAGATAATTCTATTAAATTATATATTTTAGCTTTTTTAATATCATCTAAAATATATTGTATTTCAGATTTATTTTTATTATTAATTAATAATAAATTATTTTTTGAAAAAATATTCTTATTCATCAAAAAATATTGTAAATTATTTAATCAAACTCTTTCAAAGATTATTAAAATAATAGTTATTAAAAAAGCAAATCAAGTTATTAATCTAGGGATTTCTATTTCAAATATAAATCAAATTCAAAAATAAACAATTACAGAGAAGAAAATAAAAGAATAAAATCAATATAAGATTATTTGACCAAATTCCTTTATTTTTGAATTAATAGTTTTTATTTTATAAAGTCAATGAATAGTAAATAATAAATTTAAAACTATTGCAGCAATTATTCAGTAAATAATTAAATTATAATTATCTAGAGTTTGGACTTTTAACTCTAATCAAGGAATAATATCATTTATTAGTCTAATCTCTCTAGCAATAAAAAAACTAGCAATTACTACTATAAAATCTAGTATTACTTTTGTTATTCAAAAAATGATTTCTTGTTTTTTCATAAAGTTATATTACCCAGTTTTCTATTTTTTTCAATTCTCAAAATCATCTTTCTAATTTTTTTATAGTATCAGATTTATTTCATATTTTATTTTCTACTCAACTTTCTGGAAATAAAGCTAAAAAATATTGTAAAATTACATGAAAAACTAGAGTTTGTAGATAATTAATAATTTCTCTTTTTTCTATTTCTGGAATATTTTTGATTTCACAATATTTTAATATACAAGATTTTAATAAATTATTATTAAAATTATCTACTTTTAATAAAGATCTAATTAAATCAGCAATATCCCAAATGAAATTATTATATTCTACTTTTTCATAATCTATTAATGAAATTGCATTGATATTTTTATCAAATAGCATATTCTTAAAAGCAGTATCTCAATGAATTATTCAAGATTCAAAATTAGATTTTCAAGTTTCTATTATTATTAAATTATTTTTTAATTTTTTAATTTTTTTGAAAATATCATTAAAATCTTCAGCTTGTCAACAGAGGGCTTCAGCCCTTTGATTATCTTGAGAATTTATTTTTTTTATATTTCAATTTTTCAAAGGGCTAAAACCCTCTGTTAACAAGCTGTTTTTATTTAATTTTTCAGCCTGTAAAAATAATTCTTTCACAGATTTAAAAGTTTTTCAGATATTTATTTTATCTTCTTTAATAATTAATTTTTCAGAAAAATTATGAAATTTAGCCAAATATTCAAAGCAAGAAATAATATTTTTTTCACTGGCTTTTTTTATAAAATCGTCATCACTTATTTTTGTAGATTCTATATTATTCATAACTTGAAAATAATTTCATTTAAATTCTATAAATCTATTATCCAGATAAGAAGTTGCTAAATTTAGTTCAGTATTTTTTGAATTTTCTATTAAATAATTAATTAAAAATTTTTGATTTTCTGAAAAATTTATATTTTCTTTCTGAATAATTATTTTAATACTATTAAACTCCCTCTCCCCTCAAGGGATAGGGTTGGGGTGAGGGCTTTCAACTAAACAAGTAATATTATTTCTTCAGTTAGTAAAATAAGTGATATTATAATCACTTATTTTAAGGTAATTTTTTATAAAATTTTTCATTGATATTTAGATAATTGATTAAACTTTTCATAACTCAATCCCCTCGTACCTCGGGACTTTCTCTTACTTAAGAGAAAGGTGAACTAAAATTAAAAATAGCACAGTGTAGCCCTTTTCTATTCGTAGAAGAGAAAAGATTCAGATATGAGTTATCTAAGTTTTCCTTTTATAATCTAAAACTTAAATTCCCCAAATTTTTCTATTAATTTTTCTTTTGTAATATTTTTTCAAATCTCAACTCAAGGTTGGTCAAAGGCATTAAATCAGTAGAATTCTCACAAAATAGCTGTTTGAACTTCAAGCATTATTATTAATTCTCAGATAGTTTTTTCATTAATTTTATCAATTTTGATAGTATAATTAATTTTATTATAACTAGAAATAGATTCTTCAGTTCAATATTTTGAATTATCCAATAAATCTTTAAAACTTATTTTTTGAGATTTATCAATTCTATAATTAATTCATAAATCTTCTACTTCTAAAAAAGTTATTAATTTATCATTTGGTCAATCATAATAAAGTTGTAATTGAGAATGTTGATCTGTTGTTCAAATAGCTGAAGTTGTGGTTACTCAAATTCATCATTTTCATAAACTTTCTCACATCATTTGCTTATACCATTCTCATAAAAAGAATAAATTTCATGCATAAGGAAAAAATACTGTAATATTTTTATTTAATTCAAAGTATGTATGATACTGAATAATTGCAGTTAAAAGTGCTGGATTTTCAAAAATATTATCTGATAATAAAGTTTTTTTTATATTTTTAACTCACTCTACAATTTGTTCAATATCTATTCAAATAAAAGCAAGTGGTAATAATCAAACATTTGTAAAAGCTGAAAATCTTCATCAAATTCATTCTGGAATATCAAAAACATTATATCATTTCTCTAAAGATTTTTTCTTAAAATCAGAATTTTCTCATGCAATTATTACAAAATGTTTTTCTAATTTAAGATTTAATTTTTTTATTTTTTCTTTAAAGAAAGTAAAAATAGACATAGTTTCTATAGTTCAACCAGATTTAGAAATTACTATAAATAAAGTTTCTTTCAAATCTAATATTTGTATTAAATCATCAATTTCTTTTGGATCAACATTATCTAAAATATATAATTTTGGATTATTTCACCTTTTTTTTCTTGATAATTCATTATAATATTTTCACTTTAAAGTTTGCATTAAAGCCCTTGTTCACAATGCACTTCATCAAACTCCTAAAACTACAATATTTTCAAACTTATCTTTTTTATCTTTTATAAATTCTAGTATTTTTTTCACATCTTTATTCTCATCTACCTTTAAAAAATCAAGATTTCAAGAATTATACTTTTCATTAATTTTTTTAATTGCTTGACTTGATTTTGTCCTGTATTTTAATTCTAAAAAACTTTTTGAAAAAAGTAATTTTTCTATGTCTATTTTTATCATTTAATTATTTTTTAATTGATTTAACCTTTTTATATCTCTTTTGTCCTGCGGACATTTACTCTTTTACAAAGAGCAAAGTGTATTATAGTTTTGAATTAATTCAGAATATAAAGTAGAGTGTTGCCTCTTGCTCTTTGTAAAAGAGTAAGAATTCAAGAAAGAGATATAGAAGTTTTCCTTATAAATTCAATCCTTTTAAATATTCAATTAATTCCCCTTTTAATTTTTCATTTTTAAGTCAATATGCAATAGTTGCTTTTAAAAATCAAATTTTACTACCACAATCATATCTATCTCATTTTATTTCTACTCAATAAATATCTTTTTTTTGTCTCATTAACTCAAAGGCATCTGCTAGTCTAATTTCTCAAGTAGGTTTTTTATTTGAAACTTCTTCTAAATAATTCATTATTTCAGGAGTAACTACATATTTTCAAATTACTCAATTTCTTGATTTTGTTTCAGATGATTTTGGTTTTTCTAAAAACTTATCTACTAATAAGGCATTTCAATCACAACTACTAGATTCAATTATTCAATATTCTGAAACTTCTTTATCAGAAACTGGAATTGTTGCAATTACTGGAGCATTTTTTCTTTCATAAACTTCAATTAATTGTTCAGCTGCACTTTTTTCTCAATCAATTAAATCATCTCAAAATAAAACTAAAAATGGTTCATCTCACAAAAAAGGTTTTGCTCTTAATATTGCATCTCAATCTCATCTTGGGTAAGGTTGCCTTAGGTAAGTAATATTTGCCATATTATTTAGCATTTTTACTTGCTCTAACATTTCAAATTTATTTGATTCTTCTAATTTTTTTTCAAGCTCAAAATTAGAGTCAAAATGATCTTCAATTGCTCTTTTGTTTTTTCAAGTCACAATTATAATATCTTCACAACCAGCTTGAACAGCCTCTTCAACAATATATTGCATTATAGGTTTATCTATAATTGGAATCATTTCCTTTGGTAAAGCCTTAGTTGCAGGTAAAAATCTAGTCCCAAAACCAGCAACAGGAATTACACATTTTCTTATTTTTTTCATAAATTTTAAAATTATATAATATTTATAAATTATTATAAAAAGAAGTTTATAAAAGTAAAATTTATTTATTATATATTGTTTAGTTGAAAAATATTAAAAAATCTTTTGACAAAAGTAGAAAAAAAAATAGAAAGCAGCAGCTTACAAAAATAAGGAGAAGAAAAATAGATATTTGTAAGATGAAACAAAAATAAAAAAAGTGTCTCAAAATTAAGGCTAAAATTTATTAATTAAAAAAAAACTTGATAAGAAGAAAAATAAAAATAAAATGTCTTAGGAGACAAAAATGAAGAAAGTTTTAGTAATGTTAACACTTTTAGTTTTAACAATAACAACTGTTTCAGCAAAACAAAGATATGTAATTATGGATTTTTTACATTCTGCAGATATTTCTAGTCCATATTTAAAGCAAGATGCAACTAAATATAACCAATCTTGTGGTCCAACTTCTACAGCCTTTATTTATAATTATTATATTTATAAAAATAGTAATGGTAAATATGTAGCTTTTAAAAATAAAAATAAAGCTAAGTGGGCAATAAGAAAGCTTTATAAACATATAGGACAAACCCTAAATTCAACAATGGGAACATTTGATCCATTAGTTCAAATAGGTGCAGGAAAATATGATTTTCAAAAAGTTGAACAAAGAAGTATGCAGAATTCATTAAATACTAACCTTACTTATTTAGTAAATGATATGAAAAATAAAATTCCAGCTATAATATCATTAAAAGGATATAATAATGGGGAAGGTAGAAATAAACATAGATATCATAGTTTAAACCCTATTGGAAAATTTAATCATATTGTTATAGTTTTTGGATATGAAAAACAAAATTCAAATAGCTTTAGTAATAGTGATAAAATTTTCTATTATGATCCATATTTTGGTAAAAATCATTATATGACATTAGGAGAGTTGAAAAGAGTTGCAAATCAAGATAATATGGATTATCTAAGATTTGGAAAATAATATATAAGAAGAGCTATATGCTCTTCTTACTTTTAAATAAAAAATAAAATGAAAAAAAATGTAATATTAATTATTTTAATATTTATTATAAGTTCTTGTTGAATTGATAATAATACTGAAGATACTAATAATATAGTAATTAAAAATGATAAAATTAATATAGAAAAAAATGATGATGTTTTTGGGTGAAAATTAGAAGAAGTTACAGAAAAAGATTTAGAAAAAATAAATAAAAAATCAATTATTAGTTTAAATGATAGTGAAAAAACTGAAGAATTAAAATATAAAGAAATAATAAATTATAATAAAATAAATTATTTAAAAATAGATGAAAAATTTATTTTAGATAAATCATATGATAATAATGAAGTTTTTATAAATTTATGATTTTCTAAAGATAGAGAAAAAATGAATAAAATAATTAATTTAATTAAAAATATTTCAGAAAAACAAAAAATAAATAGTTTTACATTACATTGTAATGATTTAAATTTTAATAAATTAGAATTAGAAAAATTAAAAAATATAAAAGTTGAGTTATTTTCACTAGATTCAAATTGTGGTTTTAAAAAAGAAAAATTTAATAAAAATTGGTATAATGAAGAAAAAGTTGTTAATTTCCTAAAAAATTCTAAATATATTAAAGAAATTCATATATGATATATTGATGAAGATTATTTTAGAAAAATAAATTGAAATATAGAAAAAGCAGATAGGATTTCTGAAAATAATATATGGAAAGAAATAAAATAAAATATTTAAATAAAAAAATTGCAAAAATAAAAAAAACAATATAATGTCAAAGAATTTGAGAATATCTCAAAATTATTTTAAAAATTTAACATAAAAATTATGTCAATGCAAACTACATTGGTTTTATTAAAACCAGATTGTGTACAAAGAAATCTTATGGGTGAAGTTATTGGTAGATTTGAAAGAAAAGGTCTTACTATTTTAGGTATGAAAATGCTTCAATTAGATGATGCTTTAATTAATGAACATTATGGTTTCCTTTCTGATAAACCTTTTTTCCCATCTATTGTAAAATATATGAAATCTTCTCCAATTGTTGCTATGGCTGTAAAAGGAGCAAATGCAGTTCCAACTATCAGAACTATGTCAGGTGCTACAAATCCAGTAGATGCTTTACCAGGAACTATCAGAGGTGATTTTGCACTTTCTATTGATGGAAATATTATGCATGCTTCTGATTCAGAAGAAACTGCTAAAGAAGAATTAGCTAGATTTTTCAAAACTGAAGAAATTTTTGAATATGAAAGATTAGATAATGTTGTTTTATAAAAAATATTATTTATAAAGTAAAAAGCTAGATAATATCTAGCTTTTTTTTTGTTTATAAATATAATATTTAGAATTAAATATAAATAGAAAACAACTATGGCAAAATTTTACGATACACTACTAGCAGAATATGTTAAAAATCCTTGAGTTAGAGGGTTATGATTAGATAAATTGGCTAGTACAAAACTAGATTATGAAATGTTAAATTTTGATGATTTGGTTAAAAAACAAAAATTAAATAATTTTTCTGAAGTAGATTTAGAATTAGCATCTAAATATTCTGGGGAAGATGTTTATATTACTTATCAGATTTTTTGTGAGCAAGAATTATCTGATACAGAAAATAAAATTTTAGAAGAAATGGATTTTCCATTTATAGAAGTTTTGAAAAACATGGAAATAACTTGAGTTAAAATTTCAAGAGATAGGTTGAAAGAATTATGAATCATTTTTGAAAATAAGGCTGATAAATTTGAAAAATTGATTTATGAAATATGTGGTGAAGAATTTAATATAAATTCTCCAAAACAAGTTTGATGAATTCTTTTTGATAAATTAGGGTTACCAAAATGAAAAAAAACTAAAACTGGTTGGAGTGTTTCAGCTGAAGTTTTAGAAAATCTAGCAAAAGAATTTCCAGTTGCAGATCATATTATAAAATATAGACATTTTACTAAATTAAATTCAACTTTTGTAAATTGATTATTAGATTTATTAGATGAACAAGATTTGCTTCACACTACTTATAATCAGGCAGTAACTGCTACTTGAAGATTATCTTCAACTAATCCAAACCTACAAAATATTCCATCTTCAAGCTGAATTGCAGGAGAAGTTAGGTCTGCTTTTGTTTCAAGATTTGAATGAGGTAAAATAATGGCAATTGATTATTCTCAAGTAGAATTGAGACTACTAGCTATTATGAGTTGAGATGAAAATTTGTTAGATGCATTTAAAAGATGATTTGATATTCACCAAAGAACAGCAGAATTGATAGGAACAACTGATAGAAAAGTTGCAAAAGCAGTAAATTTTGGAGTTGTTTATTGAATTAGTTGATTTGGTTTATCAAAAATGATTGATATTACAGTAAGTGATGCTAATCTATATATCAAAAAGTTTTTTGAAAGTTATCCAAAAGTAAGAATATTCTTAGATGAAACTATTAAATTCTGTGAAGAAAATTGATATGTAGAAACTTTATTTTGAAGAAAAAGGTTTATAAAGTGAATTACAGATAGAAATAAAATGATAAAGTCAGGAGCTGAAAGGGAAGCAATAAATATGCCAATTCAGTGAACAAATGCAGATATTATGAAAGTTGCAATGATAAAAATTGATGAGTTTATGGTGGAAAAAAAATCAAAATTAATTATGCAAGTTCATGATGAAGTTGTTTTTGATATTTATCCAGGGGAAGAAGAAATAATAGAAAAAGAAATTATTAGTATTATGGAAAATGTTTTAGTTGATAAAGAAATAACTTTAAAAGTTGATTGTGAAATTGGGGAAAATTGGAGAGATGCAAAATAATTTTTTAATAAAAATAATATGTCAAAAGAATTAACTACAGAAGAAAAGATAGATTATATTTATAAAAATATGAAAAGTGAAGAAAGATGGTGGTATTTTAGGACTTTTTTAAAAGTTTTAATTTATTGAACTATTATCTGATATTGTGTTTATTTCTATTATTGGGGTTTTGAAAATATGAAACAAGATTTTATTGAATCAATAAAACCAAATATCAATACTGAAGAAGTTATAGATTGAATTAAAGAAAAATCTTGAAATATGTTAAAAAGAGTGAAAGAATTATTTTAACAAGGGTCTTTAGCTCCTTGTATTTACCTATTACATTATGTTTATAGTAGATTTAGTTTATGCATTTTTATTATTTTGAATGTGATTTTGAATAATAAAATATAGAAGAATTGTGAAATCTTGGACAGGAAATTTTATATGGGCAGAGCAATATATAGGTAGATGATGAACCTATTTCATCTTAATGATTTTATGACTTTTTCTTATGTTTTT
>JAUZRO010000234.1 GCA_030950465.1 Candidatus Altimarinota bacterium
AATACATTTTATCATATCTGATAATTCTTTCATATTTTTTTTCATATTTTTTCTATCTTTTTCATTTTCTTTAGCTCTAATTTCATTTTCCTCTGCTCTTTTCTCATTTTCTTTAGCTCTTCTATCATTTTCTATTCTCATTTCTTCTATTCTTTCTCCAGATTTTTCCAACATTTTCTCTATTCTATCTAATCTTTTACTCATATTGTTTTTGATTAATTTGTATTATACCCAAATAATATATTTTTATTACATTTTGTCAAAACTTTTTAAAAGTACAAAAAAAGATATTTCAATATCTTTTAATTTTCAAAAAAATATAAATTATTTATCCAAATCATAAATAGCCTTCACCTCTTTAGCTGACAATTCCCTATTATAAATCCTTAATTCATCTATTTCTCATTTATAATTAGAGTTAACACCTATTCCTCATAGAAATAATTTAGATTCATATATATTCATATCAGTATTTTTAACTTCCCTTGAATTATTTGTACTTAAATTTCAATTTATATATGATTTTAATTCATTTCAATCAAAAGTCATTATTATATTTTGCCAAACTCCTGCTACTATATTAGGTGATTTCTGAGATCAACTCCAAACTCAAAATTGTGCTGGTCAATCACTTCATCAAATTAACCAATGATGAGTTCAAGGTCAAGTAGAAGAAATATTATCTAAATCTATATTTCATAAAAGCAAAATCCATTGCCTAGTAGAATTATCAGTTCAACCTGGAATACTATCTGGTTTAATCCAAGCAGAAATTGTATGTGGAGCTGAACTATTTCATCAAATATTTTTTATTAAATCTACATAAAATTCACCATCTGTTCAATCAAAAACAGCTGATTTTCATGATTGTCAAGAAGTTAATGTTACTCATCATGTTATTGTTCAGGTTGCTGAGTTTTCACTATAATCAACAAAACTATTATCTACTATTTCATCAAAACTCCAATATCACACTAAACCTCTTCATCATACTGCTCATTTTAAAGTTTTTCATGTTCATGTTAATAAACTTTCTCATGAAAAATAAATATTATATATTTCATCCGTATTTACTATATCTAAATATCAACTTGAAGTTACTGCTTCTACTTCTTGAATTGGTGTATTAAATTCATCTGTTATTATTCATAGTTTTTTTCATTTAACAAATGCTTTTCTATCACTATAATCTATTGCTCAAACTTTATTTAAATTTAAAGCAACTATATCTTCATTTTCTTCTTCTAAAAATGCCATTAATTGAAAATATTTTTTATTTTTAGTTAGATAATAACTGAAATATTGTTTATCTTTTGGGTCTAATCAGCTTTCTGTATATTCTATTGTTTCTAAAACATTTTTTCAGATATAACCTTGATAGGCTATTACATCACTTGAACTATCTGAAGTTCTTATTTCTACTCTAGTATCTGGTAATGGTAAATCTTTTTTTGTTCTATACAATTCTAAAGCATCACTCATTGATTTAAGTTGTGATACTCTGTTTACATCTCTTGTTCAGGCTAAATATCAAGAAAATGAAACAAATCATACTGTAGCTAGAATTGCTAGTATTGTTATTACTACTATTAGTTCTACTAGTGTGAAAGCAGTCAAAAACCTAAATCCCTTATCAGGGACTTTTTTATTTATAACCCCTGATAAGGGGTTGGGGTTATTTATTTTATTTTCCATAATTTTTTCATTAATTGTTAAAAACTAATTCTAGTTCTCATTGTATCAAAAAAAAAAAAAAAACAATTTATTTATAATCTAAAAAATGTTTTTCATAATAATTTTTTGTATATTCTAGATTTTGAACAACTCTTTCTTCATTACCTGCTCAAAGTTCAGATTGTTTTATTCTTAAAGTTACATGTCAATTATATCAACCAATCTTTAGCTTCATAAAGAAACTTTCTAATGGTAGGTAAGAAATTCATCATCAAGCACTTCATGGTAATAACCCTGTTTGAGTACCTCTTCTATCTGAAAGAAAAATATTTTTAATATTACTTCACAATATTTTTTGGGCTTTTAATATATCCATTCAAGAAGCAGGATCTATTGCTCAAATATCTAAGGTAGCATCTCCTGTTACTTTTTTTAATTCTCAAAGTGTTGAATTTTTATATTCAGGAATTATAAAAAACATAAATTTAGGTTCAACATTTTGTATTGCAATACTCAAATTTGTATCCTTTTTTACTTTTTGTAAATAAGAAGAAAACCATCTAGTATTTTTATCCATTAAATGAGGTGGAGAAAAAGTAACTACTTGAGCATTTACAGTAGTTGCAATTTTTATAATTTTATCAACAGCTTTTTCATTCATTCATTTTACTGGAGCTGTAATAGCAACTACAGGTATTTCAAAAGCATCACTTAATCATTTTATATAGTTTTCATCCCATAAATCATATTGTAATTTATTTAATGAAATTTCGATTCCATCATATTTTGCCTTTTTTGCAAATGAAAAAACTCTATGTAGAGAATATCAGCTTAGGCTTGATGTAGATAATAATAACATATTTTCCTTTTTTATAAATTAATATAATAATATTCTAACATATAATTATATTAAATGCAAAAAAAAGAAGATAAATTATCTTAATAATATTTTACCTTCACTTTCTTCAAAAATTACTTTATATATTCAAGTTTTATTAAGAATAAGTAATTCTCAATCAAATTCTCAATCATATTTAATATAAAAATCAATTATTTTATTTTTTTGTCATTCTATTTGACCTAAATATTTCAAACTTTTTGTATCTTGAAATCTTCTAGAATTAGGTTCTGTTATAAATATTTTATTGTTTAATAAAATATAAACATAATTAAGTTCCGGTCTAGTTTTTATTTTAATTAAAGCAGAAGTATCTTCCACTTTATAATTTTCTGGAAAATTATTTAGAGTTAATTTTTCTAGTCTCTTTTTAGGACTAGAAAAGAATTTTCTTATTTTTAAATCTTTTTGAATAATATAAAAACCTCAATCAATAGCTATATCAGACATATTTTGAATACTTTTTTGATTTTCACTAGTTAAATAGGGAGTTCATTTATTAAAATTATTTCAAGATTTTCTATGTTTAAATATTTGATTATCTTTTTTAGAAATAAGATATATATTTGAACTATATGAAGAAATTATTTCTGAAGATTCCCAAAAGTCTTGTCATATAACATTAGAAATTTTATAATTTCAATTTGTAGAAAAAAGAATGATTTTTCACTTTTTTGTAATAAGTGTAATTTTATCACCTAAAGGAGTTGCATCTATAAATTCATCATCTTTTAATTCATTATAAACAAATTTTTTAGATTTAATATTCTTTGCAATAGGTCATTCTATATAATTTTTTCAAATAATATAGACTTTTTTATTTAATCATAATATTTTTACACTATTTTTAGAATCTATAAAAGCAATTTTATTTTCCTCATTTTCCTTAAAAGATTCAATTCAATCAAAAGATTTTTTAAGGTTAGCAATTTTTTCCTTTAATAATTTAATATCTTCTAAAAATAGTTGCTGTTCTTCTAATTTTAAAATTATATTTTCAGTATGTTTTAAATTTAAATTGAAAATATCTTTATTTGTAGTATTTTCACTAGCTTTTCTTAAAGATGTTTTAGCTTCTTCTAATTTTATTATTTGAATTTCCTTAACTTTAGAAACATTACTTTCAGATACCGTAGAATTTATTACTTTATAAAGAAAGAATATAGAAAGTAATATTATTAATATAAAGAAAAAACTTTTTAATATTTTTTCTTTTTTTAGGAATTTTTCTTTTAATATCATTCAAAAAGCTATTATTCTTTTTATAAAAGTTGTATCTCATATTTTTAACAAAGTATCTTTTATAAATTCTATTTTTCAGTTAGACTCAATTATACTTTTTTTCCTATGTAAAAAAGATAATATTGAAATATTTTTTTCTAATTTTTCCTCTTCTAATATATTTTTAATATTTAAGTTAAAATTTTCTATTTTTATATTATAAGAATCTATAAAATCACTTTCAGAAAGGTAACTTAATAATCTTTTAGAAGATAAATTTATAATATCATCATTTTCTAGAATTCAATTTGAAACAAAATTAAATTCTTTTTTCTTATCTTTTGCATCAGTAATTTCTATTACATTATTTTTTTTAACCAAATAACAAGAAGCATTTCAAATATTTGAAAATAAAAATTCATTTTTATTTAAAATTCAAATAATCATATTAATTTTATCATCAGAATCTTTATACCAAGATTTTAATACCTTATTAATAAGTTCCAAAGAATAAGAAAAATCTTTATAAGTATTTTTATTTGAAATCCTATCAACAGTAAAATCAATTATTTTGTTAAAAATATAATCTAAGAAAGCTTCATTTTTAGAACTAGCAGAAATAAATAAATCTAAATTATTTCATAGATTTATTGTTTTAGCTATTACTTTTGTTTTTCAAAAAGATTTTTCTTTTATACTATTTACTTCAAACATTTGTATTAATTTTTAATATTATTTTTATAAAATAATTATATTAATTGTTTTATAAAATCATTTTACAATTATAGTTTTTTATTATGCATACCAAGAGTGCTTCTTCACTATATTTATTGTGCATTTGGATCAGTAGTAACTACTTGTTCTTCAAAATATGATGCAATTACTTGAATTCAGACATGTTCACTTCAAGCAAAGAATAATCCTTGTCATACTGAAGCATTTAACAAAATATATTTTTCTTGATCTGTAAGTTTAAAAATATTTTGTAAGACATCAATTGAAGCAGTAGATTGTTTTAATAAAAGCTGAATAGATGAATTTGTTACAATTGCTTTACCATAACTACTTCACATAAAATCCTCTACATCTTGAGTAATTGTTGTAATTCATAGATTATATTTTCTAGCTCTTTTTACTAATCAGAAAAGAAATTTAGCAGAATCTTCATGTTGCATAATATTCCAAGCTTCATCAATTACAAGCATTCTTTTTTTATTTTTACTTCTAACTTTGTTCCAAATATAATTCAAAATTACATACATTGCAGTAGGTCTAAGAGCATCATTTAAATCTCTTACTGAAAATACTTGTAATCATTCTGTTAAATCAATATTTGTTTGTTTTGAAAATATTCCTGAAAAAATTCAAGATGTATATTTTTCAATTCTAGTAACTAGTGATTTTGCTCAATCCATAGTATCTAAAACATCTTGTAAATCAGACATTACAGGCATAAGTTTTCAATCAGCTGAATCATCTTCAAAAGTTATTCATTTTAAACTATATGTTGTGATTAATGCTTTTTCCATAATTGAAGACTCTTCTGCGCCTAATTGCCCAAGCATAAGATTCATTAATCATAATAAATCAATTACAGAATTTCTAAGTAAATCTCCTGGTTTTTCATCTTTATCTTTCATTCCAAGAGGTAAATCAAAAGGATTAATTCTTTGATTAGAATTTAGAGAAACATCTAAATAACCTCAACCAACTTGATTAATAAGTGCTTGATATTCATTTTCTGGATCTATAACAATTACATCAGTTCCAATCATCAAAGACCTTAAAATCTCTAATTTTATTGCAAAAGATTTTCACCCTCAAGATTTAGCAAATACACACATATTTGCATTTTCAGATTTAAATCTATCATATAAAATAAGTGAATTATTATGAGTATTTACTCAGTATAAAATTCAGTCATCATGACTTAAAGTAGAGCTTGAAAAAGGAAAAGTTGTAGATAAACCACCAGTTGAAATATTTCTATAAACTCAAAGTTCATCTTTTGCAAAAGGTCCTGTAGATAGGAAACCTTGCTCACTTCTTAAATAAGATTGTTTTTGTAAAACATTTCTTCAAGCTAATATATTTTCAATATCTTTTCCAACTTTATTTAATGAATCTTCTGTATCACCATAAATAGTAATATACAAAGAAAAGTGAAAATATTTTTCTTCTCATCTAGTTAATTTATGTCTTAATTCTTCAACATCTTGAATTTGAGCATTAATTGCAGGGTCATTTACAAGACCTTTTTCTGCATTCATTGACCTTTCTGAATTAAGTTGAGTTAATCTTTTTCTTAAATATTTTTGAATATAAGCTGAATCAACAGGATATACAAAAAGGCTCATATCAAATTTAACATCCCAATTAATAATTGGACTTAACCAGTTTCATTCTAAAAAACTAGGATATGCATAAACAAAAAAAGTTTTAGCATAAGTATTATTTACTTTGATATTATTTGGTTGGATTTTCATAAAAGCTGGACTCACTAAATCTTTAATATAAGCAAGTGCTTCCTTATATTCTTTTTCAGTTTCCTTTAATTTTTTATCTTCTTCTAGTTTAGCTTTTTTTTCATCTTTAGTTAATACTGTTTTATTTAAAACAATATCTTTTATTTCATACTTTGCTGTATCTCAATTATATCTTTTTCAGATTAAATTTTGTAAATTTTGATTATTGCTCACTTTTTTATTTTTTATAAATTAATTTATTATTTAATATAATAGAAAAAAAAAGATTTTTTTCAATAAAAAAATCTTTTTTAGGGTTGATTTAATAGAAAAATATTGTTTTAAATAATAAAATTTTTTTTAATACAAAAATCAGAATAAATAAAGTGGGATTTTATTTTTGTCTATTTTTGAAATATCATCAGAAATTATGAAAGAATTTTCAATATTTTTTATTTGTTTTCTTGTCTTGTTTTTTCATCAAACTTCTATTATTATATCTTCATTATTTACTGAAAATATAAAATCTCAATCTTTGGAATAATTAATTTTTTTATTTATATTTGTAAAATTTGCAATTATAAAACTTTCTCTTAATCTTCAAATATTTGAGTTATTTATTAATTCAAATGAGGAAAGTGAATCAGTATTATTTATAGATAAATATATTTTTTTAGCTTTTCTTATAGTTTGAGTTATATTTCAATATGATGAAATTAAATTAATTAATCAGATTTCATTTAATATATTTATATAATTATTAACAGAATCATTACTAATTTTTAGAGATTTTGAAAGTGAATTTGCACTAAATAATCAAGGCTCACTATTAATTATAAAATATAATATTTCTTTGAAATAAATTAAATTTTCTGTTTTTAAATTATAAAAATTAGAAATATCTTCATAAATAATTTTATTAATAATATTTTCAAGTCTTAAAATATAATCTTTTTTTCATCACTCTTGGAAAAAAGGGAATTCTCAAAAATTTAAATAATTTCTAAATTCTTCTAATATAGAAATATTAAATAATTTTATAAATAAATTTTCTAAATTAATATTCTTAGAAAAAATATCTTCTAAATTTATTTTTTTAATATTAATTTTGTGTTTTATTTCTAAATATTCTCTAAAAGATAAAATATTTAATTTATAAATTAATACTCTTCTAGATAAATCATAACTTCATTTTAAAATATCTACACTAGAACTTCAAGAAAACATTATTTTTGCTTTAGGAAAACTATCATAAATATTTTTTAATTCTTGATTCCAGTTTTTATACTTATGAATTTCATCAATATAAAAACTTCTAATTCCATAATCAAAATATAAAGTTTCAACAACATTAAAAAGTCAAATATTAGATATTTTTGGATTATCTAGTGAAAAATAAATTGATTCATTTTTACCTTCTTTTAATTTTTGTAATAAAAGTGTAGTTTTTCAAACTCATCTTAATCAGATTATTCCAATCATTCTAGCTTCATTTGATACCTCAGAATATAAATATCTTTTTGTTTCTACTAAATCTTCAAGTAATAGATTTTGATATTTTAATAATTCTAATTTTAATCAAAGATTATTTTTTATATTTTCCATAGTTTCTAGCATAGCTTAAATAAAGTATATATTTTTACTAGTATACCAGAAACTTTTTATTTTTCAAATATTTTTAAATAAAAAAATCCTAAATAATTTTATTCAGGATTTTTACTTTCAAGATTTCTTATTTCTTTATCTATACCAGAAATAACTGTATTTATTTCTGCACCAGTTTCTCAACTATCATCATATCTAAATCTTACTTTTGGACTTTTTCTTAGTCATATTTTTTTTCAAATATGTTTTTGAATTATATAGGCACTTTTTGCTAAGGTTTTAGTTAATAAATCTTGTTTAATAAAACTACTAACTAGTATATCTACATATCAATAATCAGAACTTAATTCAATTTCTGATATATTTATTATACCAAAAACATTATCCTCATCAGGAAGTTCCTTACTAATAAAATCACTTGTAATATTTCTAATAATTTTTTCAACTTTTCTTAATCTTTCTGTACTCATTTTTTTATTGTTTAATTATATTTTTTTGAATTATATGTTGAATTTTTATTTTGACAAGTATTTAATAACTACTAACTGTTTTTTTATTAAATGGACTTGCTTTATTTTGTATAGAAATTGTGATACAACATGCCCCTGAAGGAAGTATTCTTGGTGTGCAGACCAGCTTTATAATAATCATATTTTTCTAATCTTAGGCTTTTTCTTGGGGTTTGATTTGGGTTGTGGTTGTAGATAGAATTTATTTGTAAAATAAAAAACTAAAAATTAATTTAGTTTACTAAAACTTATCAAATATTTTTAAATCTAATACCATTTTTTTACTTTTTCATGAATTTCATATTTCTATAAATCAATACTTTTTATAAAATAGTACAGCATCAATGTGTGAATCTACAATAATAAACCTAATTCACATTTCTTTAGATAAATCATAGCATTTACTAATAATAGCTGTTAATAAATTTCATCATATACCTTTTCATTTATAATCTTCTGATATTAAAAGTTTTCAAATTAAAATTCAAGGAATTGGAATTTTAATATCTTCTAAATCTTTTATATCTAATTTACCAAACCAAGGACTTTTTAATTTAATATTTGTTGCAGAAAGAGAAATATATCAAAATCTTTTTTTAAAAGTTCAATTGTCATTTTTTAGTATTTTATTTTATTTTTTAATTTTTGTCATTCAGTAAAAATCTTTTTTAAAGCACTTTTAGCAATAGTAGTCTTTAATTCTCAATTCATTACTTTTGCTATATTTGATGATTCTTTTCTATTTAAAGAGAAGAATGGATTAATTATGTTTTTCATAATTTTGTAGTTATTTATTGATAATATATATATTAATAAAACTAATAAAGTCAATAATTATTTTTTCAAAGCAAAAAAATAAACTAAAAATTAATGTTACTATCAAGCACTTTTTCAAAAGTGCTTGATAGTAACGAATTATTTTTAATAAATTATTTATAATCTTTTTTTAAGCTTCCAAAGCATATCCTAATTCTCTCCATAAATCTGCAATTCAATTTCTTTTTTTACTTGATACTGGAAAAACTTCTTGTCATAATAAAAGATTTTCTGTATGATTTTTAGATTTCATCATTTCTGAAGTATTTAATCTATCTATCTTAGCTAAAGCAATAAACATTGGTACTCATAATTCTAATAAATATTCATACATATCAATATCTGCTTTTTGTGGTCAAATCTTTGCATCAATAACAATTACAGCTTTTTTGATATAATCTAATCTTTCATCCATATACCAAGAATTTAGTGCATCTAAATGTTCTTTAATATCTTTTCATAATTTTGCAAAACCATATCAAGGTAAATCTGTGAAATTATATTTTTGATTAACTATAAAAATATTAGCATGTTTTGTTTTACCAGGCCTTGAACTTGTTTTCACTAAATCTTTTCTATTAAATAAGGCATTCATTAGACTAGATTTTCAAACATTGGATCTTCAAATAAATATTATTTCTTTTTTATTATCTAAAAAAATTTTTTCTGCATTTATAGCTACTGATTTATGAAAAACTACTTCTCTTAATTTCATTGATTATTTGTGTTATTTATAAAAGTATGATATTATAAGAATAATAACTAATTAAAATAATTTGTAAAGAAAATATGACACAAAATAACATTCATAAAAAATCTATAAATAATGGAATAAGTGCTTATCTTATGATATTTCTTTCATGATTATTTATATTTAATAAAAAAAATGAATTTGTAAACAATTCATTTGTGAAATCACATACAAAAATAGCCCTTTTAATACATTTAAGTTTTTTAATAATTTATTTAATTTTTATTAAATTTTCATTTTTAAAAAATATTTCAGTTTTAAATTATAATCTTAATTATATTTTAGCTAGTAGCTTTTTTAGTATTTTATTTATATTTTTATTATATTGAATATATAAATCTAGTAAGTGAGAAACATTTAAAATATCAGAAATTTTAAAAATATGAAAAATGGAAAAAATTATAGATATTAATAATAATTGAATCATTTGAGAAAAAGATAAAGTAACACTTATTTTAAGCTATATTCCTTTTATTTGATATTATATATACTCAGAATATTATAAAAATAAATTAATTCAAAAAATAATAAAATTGAATTTAAC
>JAUZRO010000235.1 GCA_030950465.1 Candidatus Altimarinota bacterium
TCTATTATTCAAACTATTAAAAGAAGAGCTAGATGATTTAGAAATTTTGAGAATTTTAAGACTATGATTTATTTAAGTATTTGAGATTTTGAAGTGAGTGTAAAATAGATATTCTACCTAATTGATTTAAGGAAGAGCCACATTTCTTTTATTATCATCACAATCCATTTTAAATGGTGAGCTTGATAATCCCCAGCCTTTTGCAGCCAATTTTAAATCATTCTTTTTCAAGCCTGTATTGTTTTGTAGTTCTTTATTGTTTCTTACCATATAGTCAACCCATACTTTTCCATTTTCATCAATATAGAAAACAACAGCAGCTAAAGATTTTCTTCTTCCAGCAATCACAATATAAGGATTTCCAAAATCATCCAAATCAATATTATTTGGTTGAACTTTTGCTAATAGACCTGTCATCATAATAGGTGCTTGCCCCAATATATTAATACTTGGTACTTTTCTTAAATCAACTCCAATGTTGATTAACTCATTTTCAATTTTTACAAATGGTATAACACTAAATTTCACAATTACTGCCATTTTAAATCCTTGTAACACAATTTTTTTAAGTCTTATGACTAGTGAGAGTTTTTAATAACCTCACCATCCAAAAATAAAAAGTTATTTTTTTTTATTTCTAAATGGTGGTGTTATTAAAAAATCTCTTTTTCTTTATTTTACTTTTTTTATAATAATTCCATAAATTCATCTAAATTTAAATCTTCTACTTTTACAGAATCATCTGTACTATAAAAAAAGTTTTTTATTTTTTCCATAATATATAAAAATTAAATATTAAAATAGTTTGTAAAATTATTCTGGATTATTTTTATTTTCCATATAATTTTGTATTTGTTTTTAAAAGTTTCTTGCAAGAACTTAAAAGCACTATAAAAATATATTATACAATGTCAATTATTATTGTATAATATGTAATATAAAAGTGTGACCTTTTTTATATTATATAAATGGAGTACTAATTTTATTTTTTTTGATTTTTTAAATTAAAATGATATAATAGTAAATATAAATAAAAACTAATATAAAAAAATATGGAAAATAAAGCAAAATTAAAATTTATAGAAGTTGAGAAGATGATTTTAACTTTGAATAATGCAATAGATTTAGTTTCAAAAAATACTATAGAGGAACATGATTTATGATTGAAGGATTCTGTAATTCAAAGGTTTGAATATTCCATTGAATGAATTTGGAAATTTCTTAAAGTTTTATTATTAGAAGAATATTGAAAAGATGTTCCAACTCCAAAACAAATAATAAAAGAAGCATATAATGTATGAATTTTGGAAAAAGTAAAAATATTTATTGATATGATAGACAGAAGAAATAGATTAGCTCATGATTATCATCAAAATTTTGCTAACTATTCTTTTGAAGAAATTGCTTATAATTATATAAAGCCAATAAATATATTAATAGATAAAATAAAAAGAGAATATGAATAAACCTTTTAATAAATGTATTGATAGAGATATTATAATTATGATAAAAACAATACTTTTTAAATTAAATATTTTATCAGAATATAGATTTTTTTTATTTGGTTCAAGAGTTGATTGAACTTGTAGAGAAAAATCAGATTATGATATTTGAGTAATTTGAAAGAATAAATTAGACTCAGAAATAAAATTAGACCTTGAAGAAGAATTTGAAAATATACCAGTTTTAATAGATTTTATTGATTTTACACAAGTTGATGAAAATTTTAAAAAAATTGCTATGAAAAATGTTTTATGGTTAACAAAGGAAATTTAAAATTTAATGAAAATATTATGAAAATAATTATAAAAAAAGATTGAGAATGATTTCTAGCTGAGGTAGAAAAACAAGAAAATATTTTTGCATATTGAAATACAAAAGAAGAAGCTAAAAATGAACTTTTATGAGTTGTTGAAATGATGATGGATTATCACTTAGAATTAATAGAAAAAGAAAGGCAAATAAAGAAAAGTATTTTAAATTTTAATTTTTCAAATTATGCCTTACAAGTATAGAGAAATAAAAAAAAGACTTTTAAAATTAGGCTTTAAAATAGTTAGACAAAATTGAAGTCATGTTATATTCACAAAGTCAGGATTGACTTTTCCTGTTCCAAATCATTGATGAAAAGATATTTCTAATTGAATTGAAAATAAAATCATCAAATTACTTTGAGAAACAAAGGAAAGTTTTAGGAAAATTAAATAAAAAATGAAAAAAAATATATTAGAAATTACTGTAGATAAAAATAATGAAAAATGAGCTTGAGTTTTTGAGCATATTTTGGTTATTTTACATGAAGCTTATGATGATTATCATAAGTGATTTTTTAGTTCTTTTTTATCTCCCTTTAGTAAGGGGAGAAGTTTGAAGAACAGAGGGGTATCTCCTTCTTTTAGTTTAGAAATCACAAAAATGGGGAATAGAATTAGATTTTTTATAATATCTCCAGTTAAATATACAAAATTTTTACAGAATCAAATCTATGCACATTTTCCAGATGTAGAAATAAATGAGGTTGAAGATTATTTTGAAAAAATTCCTAAAAATAAAATAATTATTTGAGAAATTTGATTATCTAAACATTTTTTGTATCCAATAAAAACTTTTACAGAATTACAAATTGAAGGTCAAAAAGATGTAGTTGATCCTTATTCTTCAATTACTTCAGCTCTTTCTAGGACAGGGAATTATTCTCTAAATACTATTCAAATTAATTTTGAACCAGTTAAAAATAATATTTGGAAAAAAGATGTTGATAAAACTGTTAAAATATTAACTTCAGATTACCCTAAAATATTAAAAAAGATTTTACTAAATCCTAATTTTATTTATTTCAAAATTTTATTATTTCCTTTTATTTTGATTTTTAAATTTATAAAATTATTTATTCCAAAATGAGAAATAAATATAGAAGAAAAGTTAGAAGAGAAATCAGAAAGTAAAGTTGTAAAAGAAGAAGTAATTATTGATGATAAAAAAATGGATATGCCATTGAAATTTTTAAGTAAAATTTCGGGTTCTTGATTTAGAACAAGTTTAAATATTATTCATGTATGAGAAGATATGGTTCAAGGTAAAATGGCAATTAAAGAAATTGCTTCTACCCTTTGAACTTTTGCAAATTTTTGATGAAACTCTTTTAAATTAAAATCTTTAAAAAATTGATGAGAAGAATTTATAAATATAAAAGAAAGAAAAGTTTCTGAAACTAATAATTTTATATTAAATGTTTCAGAATTATCAGGTTTGGTCCACCTTCCAACTAATTATGTAAAAACACCCCAAATAAACTGGGTCCTTTCTAGGAATTTTGAGCCACCTTCAAATCTTCCTTTATTAAAAAAAGTAGTGGATGAAAATTTTCATCCACTACAAGTTGATTTAACTCCAGTTTGAACAACTAATTTTAGATGAACAAATCTAGATTTTTGAATCTGACCATCAGATAGAAGAAGACATATGTATATTATCTGAAAAACTTGAATGTGAAAATCTACACTTCTAGAAAATATGATAATAGATGACATTAGAAAATGAAGATGAGTTGCTGTTATCGATCCACATGGGGATTTAGCAGAATGAATTATTTGATTTATTCCAAAATCAAGAACTAATCAAACTATAATTTTTGACCCAAGTGATGTTGAATCACCAATAGCATTTAATATGTTGGATAATGTATCTCCTGAACAAAGGTCATTAGTTGCTTCTGGTTTAGTTTGAATTTTTAAAAAGATTTTTTGAGATTCTTGGGGTCCAAGACTAGAACATATTTTAAGAAATATAATTTTTGCATTGATTGAATATCCAAATACTACTTTGGTTTCTATACCTTTAATGCTAACTAGTGAAACTTTTAGAAATAAAGTAATATCTAAAATCACAGATAGAGTAGTTAAAAACTTTTGGACACAAGAATATGCTAAAATGGCACCAAATCAAAAAACTGAAGCAGCAGGTCCAATTTTAAATAAAGTATGACAATTTCTTTCTTCAACTATTTTGAGAAATATTTTATGACAATCAAAAAATACTTTTTCAATTAGATGGGCAATGGATAATAAGAAAATTGTTATTGTAAATCTTAGTAAATGAAAAATTTGAGAAGATGCAAGTGCATTATTATGATCTATGATGGTAACTAAATTTCAAATGGATGCTATGAGTAGAGCTGATATTCCTGAAAAAAATAGAGTTGATTTTTATCTTTATGTTGATGAATTTCAAAATTTTGCTACAGATTCTTTTGCTACAATTTTAAGTGAAGCTAGAAAGTATAAGCTAAATTTAGTAATGGCAAATCAATATATTGACCAAATGAGTGAAGAAGTTAGGTGAGCAGTTTTTTGAAATGTAGGTTCAATAGTTTCTTTTCAAGTAGGGCATAATGATGCTAAAATTTTAAAAGAATTATATTCTTGAGATATTTTAGAAGAAGATTTAATGAATATAAAAAAATATAATATTTATTCTAAATTATTAGTTGATTGAATGCCAACAACTACTTTTTCAGCTTCAACTTTTGCTCCAAATAAAAAAGATGAAAAAATATTTGCTTCAAGATATGAAAAAATATTATCAGTAAGTCGTGAAAAATACTCTAAACCAAAGAAAAAAGTAGAAGATTCAATTAACAAAATGCTGTCAGATATTGAAAAACAAGAAAAAGAATGGGATAAGAAAAAAGAAGATTTCAAAAAAAAGAAAGATGATGACAAGAAAAAAGCTTACGAAGAAAGAAAGAAAAAAGAAGGGAAATAAAAAACTAGATTTAAACTAATCTAGTTTTTTATTTTTTTCTCAAATTCATAACTTTCAATATTTCTATCTTCAAAACTAAAATTAATTCATATTTCATAGATTTCTCTTTTTTTATCTCCCTCATGTAAGGGGGGATTAAGGGGGGTATTATATTTTTCAGAATATTTTTTTTCTTTAATTTGCTCTAAAGCATTTAATCCAGATTTTTCTATCTTAAATTCAATTATAAAAATTAAATTATTTATTTTTAAAGTTAAATCAATTCTTCAATGATTAGTAATATCTTCCTGAATTACATCTATTCACATTGTATAAAATAAACAATAAATTATAGAAGAATAGTATCATTCATACTTTGCTATTTTTTCTAAACTGTTAGTATAGCTAATATTTGCAAATAAAACTTTTAAATATTTTATAAATTCTTCAATATTTCAAGAAACTAGAGCTTCATAAATAGGTCAAACTCTTTTTATAAAATTAACATCCCTATAAACTCATAAATAATCTGTCATTAAATAATCATTTAATGATTTTTTAATTTCTTGATTTGGTATTTGCAATAAATAACTAGTTTCTCATAGATAAGTAATTTTTTCTTTTATAGTTAAATATCAAGTTTGGAAAAGTAGAGTTTCTAAGTTAATATTTTCAATATCAAAACTTCATAATAATTTTTCTCAAGAAGTTATATTTTGTAAATCTGGAATATGATAAAAATTATCTGATTCTTTTAATAGTTTTATTAAAAAACTTGGAGTTGCTGTTTCAAACCAGTGAGCTTTATATTCTTTAGAATCAAGAAATAATAATACATCATAAGGATTATAAACTGTATTTTCTCCTAAAAAGTTAAATCAGTTATACCATTTCTTCATCTTTTTTCTATCAACATCTTCTAAATATTCTCATAAATTATCAGTTATTTCTTGTTCTGTAAATCAAACTAATTCTCCAGCAATTGGATCTAGAGTTAAATCTTTCAAATTATTTAATCCACTAAATAAACTAACTTTAGAAAATTTAGATACTCAAGTGATAAAAACAAATTCTAAATATTCATCTGCATCTTTTAGAGTTGCATAAAACCCTTTTAATTCTTCTCTAACTTCAACAGCAATTTCAGTTTTATTTATATTATCTAAAATTGCTTTATCATATTCATCAATTAAAACAACTATTTTTTTTCAAGTTTTTAAATATA
>JAUZRO010000236.1 GCA_030950465.1 Candidatus Altimarinota bacterium
TTTCTAGTATTTTTTCTCAATCTAATAATATATAATCAACATCTGAAAATATATCTATATGGTATCTTTGCATAATTTTTCTATGAAACTTTTTTCTATAAATTTGATGCTTTTTTCACATAGACATATGAAATCACATAATTCTTTCACAAGCATTTACATCATTTAAAGTTTTTTGCCAAGTAATTCAAGGATTTAATCAGAATCATAATTCTCTGACAAAACATTCTCAATCTTCTGAACTTTTTATTTTATCTACTAATTCTATGAAGTCTTTTGGAGTATTATCAGAATATCATATTATTTTGCTTTCTTTTATTTCTACTGTAAAAATATCTCATTTTATAACCTCAAATTGTATATTTGGAAAAGCTCTAATTGATAATTTTCCATTAACTTTTAAAAAATCTCTACTTTCTGTAAAAAATTCTCAAATAGGGAAACTTCAAGCTCTAATTTTATCTCAATAATTTCAAGTATTTAATTTTCATTCTTCAAATCATCAATATATTTCTAATTTATTTCAATCTTTTGAAACAACTACTAATTTATCTGCTTTATCAAATTTATTTTTTAATTTATTTCATAATTCTATATAAAATGGAGTTCTATATTCTAAACTATCAGCATAAGTTTCAATCTCAGAATCTTTTATATATCAAAGATGATTATGTTCAATACATCAAATTCAGGCATTTTTAAGATTTAATCTAAGTCTAAAATTATCAAGTCTAAAATTAGTTGATTGAACTAAAATGACAGTAGAATCAACTTCTAAATTCATTAACTTTTCTTTTAAAACTTCTTTATCTATTTCTCAAAAAATTATAATTTCAGAACTTATAATAACTCTCTCTGCCTTTCAGGCATCTCTCTCTTTACAAGAGAAAGAAATAATATTTTCAGAATAAGCTTCTCATAAAATAGTAGATAATTTAGATTCTTTATCATAAACTAATATAACTTTATTTTTGCAAAATGGTTTTTCTAATATTTTAAGATTCTTTTCTAGAATATCTTTACTTGCTTGTAAAAATTTATTTTTCATTTTTATCTTTTAATCATAAAATACTAAGAGTTAAAATAGTTATTATAATTGCAGTACATAATAAGCATAATAAACAATATGCTCAAATTAAAGATTCATTTATTATTATATATATATTAAATAATAATCATCAAATAGATAATATAAATAACATTTTAAAATGATTCTTAATTTTTCAAAATAATCATAATAATGCTATTATTACTAATATTGGATAAACAGCTAAAGCAATTCATGAAAATGGTATTCATAAAATCCAAGCAAAATTTTCATTAAAAACTGAAGAACAAGAAAAAACAGAGTTTACATCACATATAAATCATATATCTTCTCATCATCAACCAAATATTTGTACTTTATCTTTTATTTTATAGGCTTCACTAGTTAAATAAGCAGCATCAAGACTACCTATTATTCATAATAAACTTATTATTATTAGTTTTATTTTTCACATAATTTTTAATTTAGGTTTTAATTTACAAGTCATATTAAGACTTAAGAAGTATATTCAAATAATTAGAAAAACAAAAGATAATAATTGTATTTCTGCTCAATGAAAAGGCAAGCTATACATTGAAATATTTGAACCAAATAGTCATATAAATACTGGAAATATTCAAGCAACACATCAAGGGCAAGCACCTGTTAATAATGCTAAAAAAGTTCATATAAAAGAAAAAAATCATGTCTTTGGATTAAGAGTTTTTATTTCTTTCATTTTATCAATAAGTAGATTAATACTTAATCATATTAAAAAAGTATTTAATATGCCAAAAATTATATAAGGAATTTTTATATAATTTTCATAATATAGAAAATCAAACCCTAATACTAATAGGTCATTAAAATATATATTTATTCATAAAAAAATAATTACCCATAAAAAGAAAAAAAGTAGATTTTTTCAAGATAGATTATTTTTTATTTTCTTTTTTTGTGTATTATTAAACATTATTTATTATATTTTTAGTAAATTATTTTTTTATATTTTCAAAGGCAAAAACTATTTCTTCCAAAATTTTTCTGAATTTTTGTTCATCATCTTCAAGTAAAGTCATTCTCAAACCTGGAAGTGGGGAATTGAATCAACTTAATGGAACTGTACATATTCAAGTTGTAGCTAATAGATAATAACAAAACTTTTTATCTATTTTTTTTCATATTGAAATTTCTCTTACAAATTTTTCTAAATTTTTATCTTTTAAATCTTTAAAGAAATCTTCTACCAGTAGAAAATCATCTATTAAAACTGTTAAATAATATGCTCATTTTGGCCTTACAAACTTTAATCATTTTACTGGTCATAAAATTTCCTCTACTATATCTGAGTTTTTTTTGTATTTAGAAATTCTTTCAGATAAATATTTATTAAATTCTGGAGCTTTATAAATTTCTGGTAAAACTGTTTGAGGAAGAGTTGTTGAACAAACTTCAAGCATTTTAGAAAAATAAATAGAATTTATAAATTTTGCAAATTCCTCATCTTTATCTTGATTATAAATTTCAATCCAACCACATCTAGAACCTGGCCAAGGAACTTCTTTACTTAATCATTTCATTGCTATTCAACAAACATCTCAAATTATATCTTTTAATAAAATATGATCTTTTATATCAAAAGTTAATTTTTCATAAATTTCATCAAAAAGTACAAATAAATTATATTTTTTTGCTATATTAACTATTCATTCTAAAGTTTCTCTAGAAAAAACTGCTCAAGTTGGATTATCAGGATTTATAACTAAAATTGCAGAAATATTTGGATTATATTTTACTTTATTTTCTATTTCTTCCAAATTAGGATTCCATTCATTGTCTGGATCTAATTCATAAGTTAAGTGAGAACTTCAGGCATGAGTTGCTTCAGAAGATGAATGAGTTGGATAAGCTGGATTTGGTCATAAAACTCTAGCATTTCTATTTAAATAACCATAAATTTTATTTATAGCTTCTCATAATCAATTAAAGAATATTATATCTTCACTTGTAATTTTTCAATTTTGCTCAGCCAAAAACTTTCTTGTAGCATCTACTCATTTTGAAGGAGAATAAGCATAAGTTATATCATCTCTTGTAGCTTTTGAAACAATATCTTTTAACCAATCAGGAATTTTTTCTCACTTAATCACAGGATCTCAAATATTTTCCCAAATAATCTCTTTTTTTCATATTTCTTTGATTTTATAAGCAACTTCAACTATCTCTCTAATTTCATAATGCTGTTCATCAGCTCAAAAATGGACTATATTATTTCTCATATTTTTTATTTAATTTTTATTTATTAATATTTTATTTATAAATAAAAAAAAAGCTAATAAAAAATACTTATTTTAATAAGTATTTAAAATTTTGTCTTAAATGGCAGCTCCACTAGGAATCGAACCTAGAGTACAGGATTTGGAATCCCGGGTTTTAACCGTTAAACTATGGAACTTTATTAAAGAGCAATTGCTCTTTAATTGATTATATAGAAAATCTATAGAAAGAAGTAATTGTATCTTCTCAAATAAAATCCTTAACCTTCATACTTGGATCAATAACAAATTCTTGTTCTAATAAAGAAATTTGAGATTTAAATTTACCCATTTTTCCTTCAATAATTTTTAATAAAACTTGTTCAGGTTTATTAGCCATTTTTTCATCATTTTTCATTATTTCTAATTGTAGACTTTTTTCTTTTTCCACAACATCTTCTGAAATATCTGAAGCTGATAAAAATTCTGGATTAGCAGCTGTTACATGCATAGCAACTTGCTTAGTTTTAGTCTCATCTGTATCTTTTTTTACTACAATTACTGCAGCTATTTTTCAGTTAGAATGAACATATCAAGCAGTTAAACCACCTTCAATACTTTTATATTCTTGAATTTGTAAATTTTCACCTAATTCTAAAGCATAATCTCAATTAATTATTTCTTGAGCATCTTCTTTAGAAGATTCACCATTTTCTTTTAAATATTTAACAATATCACTTAACATTGCTTTAAATTTATCAGAGATAGCAAGAAAATCTGTTTCACAACTAATAGATAAAACATAAGCTTTTCCACCTTCTGTAACAATTTTAATACCACCTTCTAAAGTTTCTCTATCAGCTTTTTTAGCAGCTTTAGCTAAACCTTTTTTTCTTAATTCATCAATAGCTTTATCCATATCACCATCAGTAGAAGTTAATGCTTTTTTACATTCCATCATACCAATACCTGTTCTTTGTCTAAGCTCTTTAACTTGAGCAGCTGTAATTGCCATATTTTAAAATTTATTAATTAAATTTATTTTTTATTTTCAAATTTTTCTCAGATATTATCTAAAATTTCTACATCTACTTTTTCTCAATTATATATTTTATATCATAAAAGTCATGATATAATAATATAAGCTATCAAAATAAGTTTAGAAAACCATGATAACCATAATATATTTAATACACTTGTACTTATAATAAAAATTATAAATAATGTTATTCAATATTTAATATGCTTTTTATATTCTTCAGAAGTATTTTTTTCTGTAAAATATAGAAAAATTGCAACTAAAGGAATATAACATATGGCATATTTAAAATTTTCTTTTTGTGTAGACATATTTTTTTAGTTTAAAAACTATTTTTCTTCTTTTTTAGTTTCTGTTTTAACTTCAACTTTTTTAACTTCTTCTTTTTTTGCAACTGTTTTTTTAGCAGGAGCTTTTTTATCTTCAAATTTTTTGAAGTTTCATTTATTAGAAGGAGCAGCTGAAGATTTAACAACTGATTTTAATTCCTGAGCTATATATTCAATTGATTTAACTGAATTTGTATTAGCAGGAATTAAATTAGTTAATAAATCAGGATTTGAATTAGTACTAGCCATTGCATAAACAGGAAGTTTTAAAGAATTAGCTTCTTTAACTGCTTGAATCTCATAAGCTGCATCAACTACAAAAATTACATCTGGTAATTTTTTCATTTCTTTCAACCCTTTAAACGCTCTATCTAACTTTTCTAATTCTAATAATTTAGTAGCTTTTTCCTTTTTAGGTAAAACATCTAAAGCACCTGAATTTGACTCTTTAATTAAAGAAATATAAGTAGAAATTCTAGCTCTCATAGTTTTAAGGTTAGTCAAAAGACCAGGAACCCATTTTTCATTTACATAGAAATTACCTGTATCTACAGCTAATTTAGCAAAAGCTTCTCTTGCTTGTAATTTAGTAGAAACAAATAAAACTTTTTTACCTTGTTTAGCTAATTCAGCTAATTCAGCTTTAACTATAGCTAATTTTGAAACTGTTTTTATTAAGTTAATAACATGAACACCATTACTTGAACCATAAATATATTCTCTCATTTTTGGATTCCAATGATTTGCTTTATTACCAATATGTAATAAATTTTCAAACATTTCATTTAATACTTTCTTTTCCATTTTAATTTTTTTATTTAATAAGCAAGATAATCTTATTTTCTTTCTCTTTGAATAAAGGGAAAGTACCCGAAGGGGGATAGGGATATATCTTTTAATACATAAATTTGTGCTAGTTATTATTAAATAATATACTAGCTTCACAAATTTATTTTTTTAACTAATTATTTAGTTTCTTCTTTTTTAACTTCTACTTTTTTAGCAGGAGTTTTTTTAGCAGATGTTTTTTTAACAGGAGCTTTTTTTTCTTCTATTTTACTTTCTTCTTTTTTTTCTGTTTTTTTAGCAGATGGTTTTTTAGCACCTTTAGGAGCTTCTTGTAAAGCTTTTAAAGATAAACCAATTCTTTTCTTTTTAGGTTCAAAATTAATAATCTTAGCTTTAACCATTTCACCAACTTTAACAAAGTCTTTAATATCTTTAACTACTCCATGAGAAATTTCAGATAAATGAATCAAACCTTGAATACCACCATCTAAGTCCATAAATGCACCAAATTGTGAAATCCTTGAAATTGGAGCTTCAACAATATCATTAAGTTTATATTTTTTTGCAAGTACATCCCAAGGGTTTTCTTTAAGTCTTTTAATAGAAAGAGAAATCTTTTCAGATTCAAGCCCAATAACTTTAACTTTAACTTTCATTCCAACTTTAGCAAATTTTGATGGATCTGTAACATGTCCCCAATCAATTTCAGATACATGAACTAAACCTTCTAAACCTTCAAAAGTAACAAATAAACCATAAGATAGGATACCTGAAACAATTCATTCAACTATATCACCTTCTTTTAGTGATTTTAATGCTTTTCCTCTAGCTTCTTCAATAGCAGCTTTTTCAGAGAAGATAATTTTTTTACCATCTTCATCAACATTAATTACTCTAACTTTAAATTCTTCACCAATTAAATTATTTAAATGAGCAAGAATTTTTTCTGGATCTGCTCCTTCTACTCTAGGATAGTGAACTGGAGTTAATTGAGAAACTGGAATAAATCATTTTAAACCATCAATATCTACTAATAAACCTCATTTATTAGCTTCAGTTGGTCTAACTGTAATAACTTCTTCAGATTTATTATATTTAGCAAGATTAGATAGATTTTTAATTTGATTAGCTCTTTTTAGAGATAAAATTAATAAACCTTTTTCAATAGAATCACCTAATACCATAACATCAATAATTTGTCCTTTTTCTAAAGTACTAGCATCAATAGTATTACCAACTTCTTTTTTAACGATAAGTCCTGAAAATTGATTATTTACATTAACCAATACATTACCTTTTTCAATTTTTTCAATAGTAGAAATAATAACTTCACCAATTTTTGGATATTTTATTTCTGGAGATAATTTAAATAGCTCTTCAAATAAAGCTATGTCTTTTTGAACTGACATCAAAATAATAATTAAGAATTAAAAATAAGGCACTTATTCATAGTGCTAAGCAGAATCTTTAGTATAAATATATATTTTACAAGGCTTTTGTTTCAATATATTTAGAGCAAAATTCTTATTTAAAAATTATGTAGTAAAAATTTATATTTCTTTAACAGAAATTTTCACTATTTAATTTTTAAAAATGGGGTGCCTGAAGGGGCTCGAACCCTCAGCATCTAGAGTCACAGTCCAGCGCTCTACCAATTGAACTACAGGCACCATATAATTGCTTTTTTAAAAAGCAAAAGAATTATATAAAAAAAGTCTACTAATGCAAACTTTTTTTAGAGATTTTTTAAATGTTTTATAATCTCCACATCAAATTTTTTATTTTTTCTATCCCAATTAATTCAAACCTTAATAATTTCCTTTCAATCTGTAAATTGTGGAATATATAATTTATCTATTTGCTGTATTGCTGCCTTAGTAGACTCATCAACTTTTGCTTCAACTATATAATATTTATTATTCACGGGGATTACTAAATCTGCCCTTCATTTTAAATTTTGAATTTCTGGATAATAATATATATTATTTAATCTTAAAAACATTCATATGAAAGTTTTTAGCCAACCTTCTGGATTTCTATTAACCCACTCATAAGCTGTTCAATTTAAAAAATTATAAATCATTTTATTAAAGGCTTCTATCAATATTTCTTTATTTTGATTTATTATTCATTCATACATTTCATCTGCTATTTCTTTTATCAAACCAATATCACTTTCATAATCATTAAGTTGAATAAAAAATTCTAGCATTACAGATTCTGTTTCTTTATTTGGAAATCATAAAGTATACAAATTATTATCTGAATTTTTTATTGTGAAATAACCTGCATTTGCAAATAATACTGCAATATTTATTCTAGATAAATTTTCTAGTTTAAATTGTGTTTCACTTACTTTTAATTTATTAGAATTAATTTTTTCTACTAAATCAACTATATTAATTTTATTTTTATCTACATAATTTAATATTGCACTTGGAATTCATGTATCTGCCCAAAAATATGAAAATTCAAAACTTATAAATAAATTATTTATATTCCAAGGATTAAATATTGTATCTTGTGAATTTCAAAAATTAAATCAATTATAATAATTAGTTATTTTTGTTTTTACTTCTTCATCTGTAAAATTATATTTTTTTTGTAATATTTCTATTTCTTCTCAAAAATTATTTTTTACTTCATCCCAAGTATATCACATTAAATCATAAGATATTGGATTAAATGATAAATCCATTAAATTATGTAAAACTGAAAAAACTGACATTTTTAAAATTTTAGTTAATCAAGTTAACATAAATATTTCTATTTTATCATCACTATCTTTTACTCAAGAATAAAAACTTGTAAAAAATGCTCTCATCTTTTCAGCTTCATCTACATTTGTTATATTTACCAAAACAGCTTTATCATATTCATCTACTATTACTGCAGTTTTTTTATTAGTTTTTTCATAAACTTTATTCAAAATTAATCATAAATTATACTTTCATGAGAAATTAGATAATTTAAATATTTCATCATCAATAAAAATTTTAAAGTTATCATCAATATATTCTTCAATATTTTGGTCAACTGTATAACCTGCAAAACTCATATATATTACAGGATTTGTTTTTTCAAAGTCCCATTTATCTTCAATATATAAGTCTTTAAATAATTCTTTTTTTCAAAGATATAGATATTTCATCATAGACAAAGTTAATGATTTTCAAAATCTTCTTGGTCTTGACAAAAAATAGTATCAATTAGTTGATGATACTAATTTATGTAATTGTTTTGTTTTATCTACATAATAACATCAATCTTCTATAAATTTTTTAAAATCTTGTGTTCAAACTGTTATATTTTTTGGCATAATATTTTTTGATTAATTCTAATTAGTTTTTATTATATTTTATTTTTATAAAAAGTAAAATACAAAAAAACTAGCACTCCAATAGTATTTCTTTCAAAATGCTTTTTTTTGCTAGTTTCTAAAAAATTATGCAGCAGGAGAATTATTTGAATAACCTTTATTCCATAATGATTTAATTCAACTTCATAATCATTTTACTGCCCATTTTCAACCTTTCCAAGCAGCTACTCATAATCAAATTGGTGCTGCAATTGGAGCATATCATAATCAAACTAAACCTCATCAAATTTTAGAGGCATTTTTTAAATATTTATTTTCAAACTTAAATATTTTTTCATCAATAAATTCTCATACTTTTACTCATCAATATACTGCAGCTAAACCTGTTGTTGCAGCTATTCATCCACCAGTACCTAGAAGATAATTTACTGCTTCTCATGTATTTTCAGTAATACTTTTAGCAATTCCAGCTCAAACAGAAATTGTATCAGCTATTAAAGTATTAGTTGGTTCTAATAATGCTGCTGTTCAAGCAGCAGCAGCCATAGTTAAGGCTGTGTTTCATGCACTCATATTTTATTTTTAATTAAAAAGTATAGTGATATATTAACATAAATAAAATTAAAGTCAAATATTTCAGGCTCCTTTCGTGATAGCAGGAAAAATACCACCTAAATTTCAAGTTTTTTCAAACAAAATCTAGCAGTTAATTTTTTGATATACATAACTTTTGAAGAAAATCAGTGTGAAACTCTTTTTGCAACTTTACATAAATTATT
>JAUZRO010000237.1 GCA_030950465.1 Candidatus Altimarinota bacterium
AGAAAAAGAAACCTTTTCAGCTATTTTAAGTTTATTTTGATGAGATATTTTATTGCCTGAAATGTAAAAAAAATCCCAACTTTTGATAAGTTGGGATTTTTTTGGTTGATAGTAACAAATAATCAAACTAAAGATTATGAATATTTAGCAAAGTTTAAAGCAACTAATACTAATACTAATACTAATACTAATTTAGGAACTTTAATAGGAGAATATCCTAAACAAAAATGGGCTACAAAAATTATAGATAGAAATAATAATTGAAAAGATGATTTAGTAGCAGAGATAAACCCTTGGAATATAAAATCAGCAGATTGATATGCTAAAATGTATTATAATAAAGAAACAAAAGTTATAAGTTATAAGCAAGATTTAAGTAATATTAAACAAATTGATGCAAATTGATATGTACTAGCTTATCCTGAAATATTTGTTTGAAATAAACCTTGGAACTGAAATTATGTTAATGATTGAAGTAACTTACCAGTAAAAACTGATAATATAAAATCACTAATAGTTAATGCAAAATGGGATTATACTCATGACAAAAATCTTTCATCTAATTTTGCAATGGAATGATGGTTTACTAAAAAAGAATTTGAAAAAACTAGTGTTTGAAATGGAGAAACTGAAATGATGATTATGTGGTATAAAAATATTCAATGAGCAGCTTGAAAAAAGATATGGACAGCAAATATTCCAGTTAAAGTTAATTGAATAAATAAAAATATTAAATTTGATATTTTTAAAGCTAAAATCTGATGGAATTTTATAACATTTATTCCTCAAAATTATAAAGATTTTAAAAATGTAGAAGTAACATTTGATGTGGTTGATTTTATAAATGTAGTAAAAAAACTTAATCCTTGAATTTCTGATTTATATTTAGAAAACTGGGAATTTGGAACTGAGTATGGTTCTCCTACTATAAAAAAAGCTAAATTATCTTGGAATATATATAAATATGATGTAAAAGCAATATTGAAAAATACTGCAGTTTCTAAAAAAAATATTGATAATAATAACAAATTAGATAAAAAATTAGATATATTTTTTAGTAAAATGAAACAAAAATATACAAAAGATGAATATAGAAAAAAATTAATTTTACTAATATGAAAAATAGATAAAATTAG
>JAUZRO010000238.1 GCA_030950465.1 Candidatus Altimarinota bacterium
TTTATTAAAAATCAACAAAAAAAGAGAAAAAAGTTTATTTAAAACTTTTCTTCTCTTTTTTATATGTTTTAATAGCATTATAATATAATTTATAGCTATTATTTTTTCTAGATTTTTCCTGCTATCACGAAAGGAGCCAAAAAGCAATAATTTTAATTATTGCTTTTTTTTACTATCTTTTCAATAATATTCTATTTTATCTTAAATATTATGTTAACTATATTTTCAATAATATTCTATTTTATCTTAAATATTATGTTAACTATATTTAAAATAGTTTTTAACAATCTTGTTAAAAAGTTTTTTACTTGTCTTTTTATATAAATATAGTTTGATATATGTTAAAAAATAACTTTTATTTTAAATAATATATATATTATTAGTTTTTAACAATTTGTATATATTAATTTAACGCCTTGTTCTAAAATTTGTAGCAAAATCTTCTAAAACTTGTATACTAATTACTATATTATTTTGAATAATAATTTTAGAAATTAAATTAAATTGTAAAAGATGACTATAAAATTTATAAAGACAAGAGCAGGTGATTTAGTCCCTTTTGATAGAACTAGAATTGAAAGTGTAATAGAAAAGGCAGCAAGTTCTGTATGAAGAATAGACCTGTCTTTTGTTGAGGATGTTACAGACAAAATTTTAGAAAGGTTAGAAACAAAATTAATTAAAAAGAATGAAAAAGAATTAATACAAATAGAGGAAATACAAGATGAAGTTGAAATAGTTTTAATGAAAGAGGAGTACTTTGATATAATGAAACATTTCATTATTTATAGATCTGAAAAACAAAAAGAAAGAGAAAAACAAAGAGAAAAAGTAGAAAAAAAATTAGAAAAGAAAACTTTGAAAATTTTAAAATCAACTTGAGAAAAACAAGATTTTGATATGTTAAAAGTTAAAGAAACTTATAAAAGAGTAAGTTATAAATTAGCTAGAAAATGTAGCTTTGAAGTTTTAGAAGATTCCTTGAAAAAATATATTGTAGAAGGAATGAAAACTTCTGATATTACTAAAATGATGATTAAATCAGCTATTGATTTAATTTCAGTTGAAAATATTTCTTGGCAGTTTATTGCAGGTAGATTAGCTCTTATTGATTTATATAAAGAAGCTTCAAAAAATAGAGAAATGGATATTAAAAAAATCTATGAAGCTAAACATTATTTAACTCTTTTTAAGGATTATGTAAAAAAAGGATTATACTCTAAAGATTTTTTTGATTATTATAGTGAAGAAGATATTTTAGAGGCAGGGAATTATTTGAAAAAGGATTATGATTATGATTATAACTATACAACAATGATGATGTATAGAAAAAGATATTTATTAAATCCAAATAAAGTAGTTTTTGAATTACCTCAAGAAATGTATATGAGTGTAGCTTTATTTTTAGCTATGCCTGAACCAAAAGAAAAAAGATTAGATTTTGCTAAAAAAGTTTATGATGCTTGTGCTACTTGAAAAGTAAGTTTACCTACTCCAACACTGCTTAATGCAAGAACTAATTTTCACCAATTATCAAGTTGTTTTAAATTCAATTTAGATGATGATTTGAGAGCAATTTATCATAATATTGAAAATATGGCTCAAGTTTCTAAATTTGGTGGATGAATTTGAGTTTATCTTTGAAATATTAGATCTAAATGAGGAACAATTAGAGGTGTAAAATGAACTGCTGGTTGAGTTAATCCTTGGATAAAAGTAATAAATGATACAGCAGTTGCTGTTAATCAATTATGAGCAAGAGCTTGAGCAATTTCAGTTACACTAGATGTTTTCCATAGAGATATTTATGATTTCTTAGAACTTCAAACTGAAACTGGTGATATTAGATCAAAAGCATTTGATATTTTTCCTTCTGTAACTTTTCCAGATTTATTTATGGAAAGAGTTGCTAATAATGAGGATTGGACACTTTTTGATCCAAAAGAAATTACTGATTTAACTGGTAAAAAATTACAAAATCATTTTTGTGAAGAATTTGAAACATTTTATAAAGAGTGTGAAAATAATGATAAATTACTTTTGAAAAAGACTGTAAATGCAAAAGATTTATTTAAAACTTATATGAAAGTAGCAGTTGAAACTGGTATGCCTTATGCTTTTTTCAGAGATACTGTAAATAGATTAAACCCAAATAAACATGCTTGAAATGTTTATTCAACTCAACTTTGTGTAGAAATTTGTCAAAACACAAGTCCTTCTAAATTTATAGAAGAAGAAATTGAAGATGGTAAAATTGTTATTAAATATGAACCAGGTGATAATGTAGTTTGTAATTTAGCTTCAATTAATATTGCAAAAGTAAATGAAGAAAAAGATATACAAGAAATGATGCCTATTGTTGCAAGAATATTAGATAATGTAATTACTCTAAATTTTTATCCAATAAAAGAAGTTGAATTAACTGCTAAAAAATATAGGTCAATATGAATTTGATTTTTAGGTTTAGCTGAATATTTAGCTGTAAATAAACTTTCTTATGACACACAAGAAGCTAGAGATGAAACAAATAGATTATTTGAACTTTATTCATATCACACTCTTTCTTCTTCAAATAAATTAGCAAAAGAAAGATGAACTTATGAAGTTTATAAATGAAGTGAATGGTCAAAATGAATTTTATTATGAAAAGATGAAAATTGGTTTAAAAATAATTCTAAAATGTCAGAAAAGTGGTCTAGATTAATTGCAGATATCAAAAAAGATTGAATGAGATTTGCATATCACTTAGCTCCAGCTCCAAATACTTCTACTTCACTTGTAGTTGGAACAACAGCTTCAATTCTACCAATTTATAAAAAATATTTTGTAGAAACAAATGCAATAGCTCCTTCAGTAAATGTTGCACCAAATTTAACACAAGAAAATTTTTGGTATTATAAAGAATACACAAATCTTGATATGAAAGATGTAATAGATATGGTAGCAGTAATTTACAAATGGATTGACCAATCAATAAGTTTTGAATGGATGATAGACCCAGCTAAAACATCACCAAGAGAATTATATGAATATTATGTAAGAGCTTATAAAGCAGGAATTAAAACAGTTTATTATATGAGAAGTATGAGTTTAGAAGTAAAAGAAAGTTGTGATAGTTGTAGTGGGTAATTTAGATGATAATGATGGAATGAATTATTAAGGTTTTGGATTAAAAAGGAAAACTTATTATAACTCATATCTGAATCTTTTCTCTTCTACGAATAGAAAAGGGCTACACTGAACTAAGGTTTTGAATTAATTCTTAATCTTAGTCCACCTTTCTCTTAAGTAAGAGAAAGTACCCGAAGGGGGATAGAGTTATGAAAGGTTAAATCAATTCACAAATATTAAAATGAATTATCAAGGTTTTGAATTAAAGGAAAACCTGTTATAACTCATATCTGAATCTTTTCTCTTCTACGAATAGAAAAGGGCTACACTGAACTGAGGTTTTGAATTAATTTTTAACCTTAGTCCACCTTTCTCTTAAGTAAGAGAAAGTACCCGAAGGGGGATAGAGTTATGAAATTCTAAATCAATTCACAAAAAAATAAATTAATTATCAAGGTTTTGAATTAAAAAGGAAAACCTGTTATAACTCATATCTGAATCTTTTCTCTTCTACGAATAGAAAAGGGCTGTACTGAACTGAGGTTTTGAATTAATTTTTAACCTTAGTCCACCTTTCTATTCGTAGAAGAGAAAGTACCGAGATATGAGGGGATTGAGTTATGAAAATGTAAAAAGTCCTAACATTAATAATCATAATACTTAATTTCTCTCTTATGACTGCTAAAAAAATTCCAGAAATAATTAAAATTACATCTAGAAAATTAAGGCAAGATATGACAGAGGTTGAGAAAATTTTATGGGAAAAATTAAGAAATAGAAAAATAAAATGAAAAAAATTTTTGAGGCAATTTCCAATTTATGTTTTTACAGAAAATTCTGGATTAGATAGATTTATTATTCCAGATTTTGTTTGTAAAGAAGATAAATTAATTATTGAATTAGATTGAAGTATTCATAATTTAAAAGAAATTTATTTACTTGATAGAGAAAAAGAAGAATTATTGATTCAAAATTGATATAAAATTATTAGATTTGAAAATAAAGAAATTTTAGATAATGTTAATAATGTTTTAGGGAAATTAATTCTTAACTTTAGTCCACCTTTCTCTTAAGTAAGAGAAAGTACCCGTAGGGGGATAGAGTTATGAAAGGCTAAATCAATTCACAAAAAAATAAATTAATTATCAAGGTTTTGAATTAAAAAGGAAAACTTGTTATAACTCAATCTTGAATTCTTTCTCTTCTACGAATAGAAAGAGGCAGCACTGAACTAAGGTTTAAAAAATAAACTTAAAAACCAAATTATGAAACAATATCTAAATCTTTTAAAAGAAATAAAAGAAAACTGAATTTGAAAAGATGATAGAACTTGAACTGGGGTCAGATGAATTTTTTGAATGCAGGCTAAATATAATCTGGATGATTGATTTCCACTAGTAACTACTAAAAAAACCTTTTTAAGAATAATAATAGTAGAACTTATTTGGCTTATTAGATGAGAAACTAATATTAAATATTTAGTTGATAGAAAATGTCATATTTGGGATGAATGGCCTTTTCAAAACTGGGTTGATAATTCTGGAGAAGTTGTTTCTAAAGATTATCCAATGTATAGTAAAAATTGGTTAGAATTAAAAAAAGAATTTATAAAAAAAATTAAAGATTCTGATAAAGAAAATAGTTGGCTAAAAAAATGGTGAGAATTATGACCAGTTTATGGACATCAATGGAGAGATTTTAATTCTCAGAAAGTTGACCAAATAAAAAATGCTATAAATCAAATTAAAGTAAATCCAACAAATAGAAGAATTATAGTCTCAGCTTGGAATCCAGCTCAAATAGATGAAATGCTTTTACCTCCTTGTCATGCTTTTTTTCAATTTAATGTTGATACAGTTAATAATAAGCTAAATTTACAATTATATCAAAGAAGTGCGGATATGTTTCTTTGAGTACCATTTAATATAGCTAGTTATTCTACAATGCTTATATTATTTAGTAAAATCACAGGATTAACTCCTTGAACTTTTACTCACACTCTATGAGATGCTCATATTTATAATAATCATATAAATCAAGTAGAAGAACAATTATCTAGAGAACCTTTTTCTTTACCAGAATTAAAACTTAATAAAGATATAAAAACTCTTGAAGATATAGAAAAATTAGAATGGGAAGATTTTGAATTAATTAATTATAAATCTCATAAATCAATAAAAGCTCCAGTAGCAGTTTAAAAAATATTGAAACTTTCATTAAAAATAAAAAAGTAGAATATGGTATAAAAACGGATATTGAATTGAAAGGTACTTGAAAAATATGAAAATTATTCTACAAGAAAATGTACTTTGATGATAATTTTTATATTATTCAAAACTCTATAATTTGAATTAATTTAAATAATTATTTGGATAATCTAGATAAATACGAAGAATCTATTTTTTTATTACTTAAGCAAAATCATAATTACTTAAAAAACTATAGTAAAAAAATAGTAATTATAGCAGATTTTGTAAGGCTTTGAGATAAACAATCAAAAATAGAAAAAGATATAGAGAATTATTTGAATAATAAATTAAATATAGTTTCTAAAATAACTTTTAAATTTTGAAATTCAAAAAAGATATTGTGAATTCAATTAGCAGATATGATTTCTTATAAGTTATGAAAAAAATATTTCTTCAATGAAGATTTGGATGATATAATTTTAGAAAATTTATTTAATATTGATATAAGTAAAAATTTTAAACTATAAAAAAAGAGTTTGGTAGTTCTAAGTTTCATTGAGTACGACCGAATTGTCCAATACTCTCCACTTAGCTTTCCAAACTTCTTATATTCATATTATAAGATTTTATATTAAAATGCAAATCTTTTTTTATACTTTATATTTACAAAAAGAAAAAAAAATGTCTGGATAGACATTAAACTATAATAAATTATCAAAAATATTAATACTTAAAAAATCATAAAAAATGTCTGAATTAAAAGCAAATCCAATATTTAATCCAAAATGAGATGACAATGTTGGTGCAAGAACTATCATAAAATGAAATGCAACAGGTTTATTTCAACTAAATGCTACAAAGTATTCTTGGGCAAAATCTCTTTATCAAGTTATGGTAGGGAATTTTTGGTTACCAGAAAAGGTTTCAGGTTTATGAGATGATGCAACACAATTTAATTCTGCATTAAGTGATGATGAAAGAAGAGCTTATAAATGAATTTTATCATTTTTAATATTCCTAGATTCTATTCAAACAGTTAATCTTCCAAATTTTAATGAATATATTACAGCTCCAGAAGTAAACTTGATTTTATCAATTCAAGCTTATCAAGAAGCAATACATTCACAGAGTTATGCAACAATTTTAGAAACAGTAGTTGATGCAAAAGATAGAGATGAAATTTATTATTTTTGGAGAACGGATTCTCATTTACTTGAAAGAAATGAATATATAGGTTCAATTTATCAAAATTTTATAGATAAACCAAATGATGAAAACTTTTTCAAATGAGTAGTTTGAAATTTTTTACTTGAAAGTATTTATTTCTACAATGGTTTTGCTTTTTTTGATACGTTAGCAGATTCATGAAAAATGATAGCTACAGACAGAATGATAAATTATATTAGAAGAGATGAATTAACTCATGTTACTATTTTTGCAAATATTATTAAAGAAATAAGAGTAGAATTTCCAGATATTTACAATGAAAAAACAATTGTAGAAATGATGTGAGTAGCAGTAGATCAAGAAATAAAATGGTCTAAGCATATTCTATGAAAATCAATTATTTGAATGGGACATGAAAATATAGAAAATTATACTAAATGGTTAGCAAATGGTAGACTTGATATGTTATGAATAAAACCTCTTTACCCAGATGTTACACAAAATCCATACAAACATTTAGACAGACTTCAAGACAACAACTCAGAAAGATGAAATTTCTTTGAATCAACAGTTACAAACTATGCTCAAAGTTCTGCTATGAATGGTAGTTGGGAATTTTAGGAGAAAAGAAATATTAAAAAAATCTAAAATAATGAGTAAAAAAACATATATAAAATTAAAAACAGAAATTTCTAATTTAAGAGGTAGGGCATTAGAAAAAAGAATAAATACTTATTTAAAGGGTAATAAAAAGATTTTTTGTAAATGAATTAATAAAAGAAGAATTTTTATTGAGGAATACTTAAAAATAACCTTAGGAAGAAATGATTGACATAATAGAATGAGGGCATTTTTTCCATCAATTGAATTAATCAAAAATTCAAAAGTTATTACATATACTAAAAAAATAGGAAATAATTTATTTTCCTATGAATTTAGATGACAAACTCCTAATTGAAGTTTAGTGTGAGTTCATATAAAAGAATGTAATGATTGAAAAGATAAAATTTTAAAATTAATATCAAATTTTTGGGATAATAAAAAAATATAGGTTTAGTTAGATACTAGCTCTAACACTACCTATATTTATGATTTGAGGCTTATAATACAGATAATAAAATCTGATTTTGCAATTATAAGGTTGAAACTCAAACCCTTTGTAAAGGTATATTATCATAATAGCTACAAATTGCAAATTTTATTTAGACTTTCTCCTTTTGAATCAACAGTTACAAACTATGCTCAAAGTTCTGCTATGAATGGTAGTTGGGAGTTTTAGGAAAAGTAAAAAGAGGTGAAAAATATTATTTTCACCTCTTTTTACTTTTCCTTTTTTTCTAAATTGATAAAAGATTATTATTTTTAGCAGTATTTTATAAAGAAATAGGTTATTAAATATGAGAAAAAGATTTCTTATAATTTATTAGTTAACAGAATATATATGAATTTATTCTATAATGAGGTAGTTTCTGAAAAGAAACTTGTAGAACAAATAAAAGAAGATAAAGAATATTTCTCTCAACTGTATGGAAAATATTTAAATAAAACTTATAATTTTGTATATTATAAAGTTCAAAATAAAGAATTAGCTGAAGATTTAATAAGTGAATCTTGGTTTAAAATTTTAAAAAATATTGATAGTTTTACCCCAGAAAAAGATTATCAAGTTTCCATATGGATTTTTAGAATAGTTAGGAATCATATGTTTGATTATTTTAAAAAGAAAAAAAATATTATTTTAGAAAACTCAGAAGAAATTTTAAATTATATAGAAGATGATAAAATAAATATAAGTAGAAATATTGGAAATGAATTTTCAAGAGAAATTCTTTTTGAACAAATGAATAAATTATCTAAACAGGAAAAAGAAATTTTGAATTTGAAATATTTTTCAGATTTAAAAAATAATGAAATTTCAAAAATATTAAATATTAAAGAAAAGTCAGTTTCATCTGTTTTATGTAAAGGGATACAAAAGCTTACAGTTTTATTAAAAGATAAAGTTTTAATATAAAATTAGCAGTACTTTTATTTTATTTTAGTTATTATAAGTGCCATGAAAAAAAATATACAAGATTCTCAAATAATAGAGAAAATTAAAAATGCAAAGGTTGAACCTAATAAAAATTTTAGAAAACTTTTACTTACTTCTTTAAAGAAAGAATATAAGTGAAAAACTAAAAAATCTTTATGGCAAAATTTTATTATTTTAAAAAAGAACATTATGAATTTAAAAAGAATTACAATTTGAATATTTATTACAGTAATATTATTAATTACTACCTGAGCTTTTAACTCATCATATGCTAATGATAAAAAAAATATATTTGACTATATTGACTCTGGGATTGATTTTATAATCTTAGGAGTTAAAGAAGTAACATTAATTGATGATTTTATCAAAAGTGAAAATGATAAACCGTTTATGGACATTACCTGAATAGAAGAAAACATAATTTTAAAAAATAAAGGATATGACCTTATACTTGAAGATACTCCTTTATTAGAAAAAAAATTAGAAAAAATTGGATGAAAATTATTCATATGAGAATGAGAATGAATTTATGTCCCTGAAGATATGGAAAGAAAAATGTTTAAAAATGGAATAACAACTAATTTTTGAGAATTATCGGATAAAGAAATAATTAAAAAGTTAGAAGTTATTGGCTTCTCAGATTCTGAAATTAAAAAGGTACTAAAATCTAGATTATTTAAAGATGTTATAGAATTTGCTCCTGGTATTTGATATGAAGAAATAGAACAAATTACTAAAGAGGGAATTACTATTATAGAGTAATAAAATCTTTAAAAACAAAAAATCCTCCAATTTATTGGAGGATTTTTTTAAACACTTGAAATTCTAACCAATTGCAAAAATAATTTGATTTTAACTAAATTAGTGTTAATATAACATCATATTATTACTTTTATGATTACATTAACATTAAGGCTAGATGATTCTTTAAAAGAAGAAACTTCAATTCTAGCAAAAAAATTGTGATTGAATTTGAATTAACTTATAAATTTAAAACTTAGAGAATTTGTTTGAAATGGGTCAATAAATAAAAAATTGGTAAGAGATAATATTCCTAAAATTATTGAAAATAATTGAGTAAAACCTGATTATTATATAGCAGATAATAATGAATATAAAGATGAATTATTTAAAAAACTTTTGGAAGAAGCAAAAGAAGTTATTGAAGAAAAAAATAATAGTAAAAATTTAAAAGAAGAACTTTGAGATTTATTAGAAGTTTTTGAATCAATATTAAAATTAGAAAATATTGATATAAGTGAAATTATAAAAATTTAAAAAAATAAATATAAAAAAAATTGATGATTTTATAAAAAAATTATTTTAAATTTAAGTTAATTTTTATTAAATATTTTTAGTTTTCTATTTTATTTTAAATAAAAAATTAATAAACTTGTAGGAAAATCAAAAATTATGCTAAAATTTTATGAAGATTTTGTAAAGCTGAACAAATTTGCAAAGCCTTATGTTTTAAATTTAATTTAACAGTTCAAAAAGAACCTATAATTCTATTTCTTAGCTTATTT
>JAUZRO010000239.1 GCA_030950465.1 Candidatus Altimarinota bacterium
ATGTCAACTTATAAAAACATAAGATAATCCAATTATTAAAGAAATATATAAATAAAGACTTTTTTTATTTTCAATGTTTTTCTTTAAAAGAATATAAACTGAAAATATAAATAATATTAAAGTTATTAATAAATTTGCACTCCATATTTCTACATTTGAAAATGGTGATACTAAAAATAGAATATTTCCAGCAAGCAGACTTATAAAAAATAATATAATATCTTTTTTTATAAATGATATATATATTCAAATAAATCCTATAAATAAGCTATATAAAATTAAGTAAAATGATTCATTTATAAAATAGTTTCAATTTAATTCATTTCATATAATAAAAGGATTTATAAAAGCTATTAAAAAAGTTATTAATAATATTACTCTTGTTTTATATATTAATGCAACTGAAAAAGCAAATATTGTATTTATAGACAAATACACAAAAGTTATCATATTTATATAATCTCAATTATTTCAAATTGAATATCATCAAGATAATATAATTACATAATTTACAAATATTCAAATTATTATAATTAAAATACTATTTTTTATACTCTTTACAAAAGTTAATAATATAATAATTCCTATTAATAATAATCATCCCATTACTAAAAAAACTGTATTAGCTAAAATATTAGGTAGTAGTCCCTTAAATGTATATAAAAAAGAAAGTAATATTAATCAATATCAAACTTTTAGTAAAAAGTTATTAAAAAAGTTTTTCTTAATATTATCTATTATATTGGCTAATTTAGATTTTGTATTTTTAATTTGAGACATCTATTTTTTTTCTAGTTAAAGTTTATTAATTTAATTATATCTTTCTTTCAAGAATATGTCAAATAAATAAGGCTCTTTTCGTGATAGCAGGAAAAGAGCCATAAATAAGGATTAAAAAAAGAATTATTCTAAAATAAAAAAACTCACTAAAATTATTTTAGTAAGTTTTTTTTGAATTCTTTTTTATAATATTTACACATTTTACTAAATTCACAAGTTTTACATTTTGGTTTTCTGGCCATACAATGGTATCTTCAGAATAAAACTAATGTATTATGTAATTGTCAGTGATTTTCTTTTGTAAAATTTTTAGAAATCTTTTTATCTGTTTCTAGTGGAGATTTTGTATTAACTAGTCATAATCTATTAAGAACTCTGTGTACATGTGTATCTACTCAAATATATGGGGCATCTTCAATAACTGCTAAAAAAACTTTTGCTGTTTTAATTCAAACTCAAGGAAGCTCAGTTAGTTGTTCTATAGTTTTAGGAATTTGTGATTGATATTTTTCTACTAATATATTACAGGTTTTGTAAATATTTTTAGATTTATTGTTAAAAAATGAAACAGAATTGATAAATTCTGTTATTTCTTCTACTCATAAATCTATTCAATCTTTTGGTATTTTTAGAAATTCAAAAAAATTTCTATTTATTATATTTACTTGTTTGTCAGTTGCTTGAGCAGACATTAAAATTGCAATTAAAAGCTGAAATTCATTATTATAATAAAGTTCAGTTTTAGCATCAGGAAACATTTTATTTAATTGTTTTGCAAAAAATGGTATATCTCTTTTTAGCATAGTTTATTTTTTAACAAATTTTGCTACAAAAAATCCTTCATATTCTGCAGTTGGTAAAATTCTTATTGATTTATCAGCATTTTTAAACATACTTTTTCATAAAGTTGTAATTCACTTTTTAGATTTCATATTTTTAAATATTTCACTTTCTGAAATATCTACAATTTCCATATTAGGGAACATACTTTGAATATAATGAACAATTTTTTCATTTTCTTCTACTGATAAAGTACAAGTTGAATAAACTAATTCACCTCATATTTTTAACATTTTAACTATATCTGTTAAAATATCTTTTTGTAATCTGTAGTTTTTCTTAGGAATTGAACTATTCCAAAAAGCATATGATTTTTCAATATTTAAATTAAATCTTCATTCTGCTGAACAAGGAGCATCAAAAAGAATTTTATCAAAATATTCTTCTATTTCAGCTCAAAATTCTTTTTTTAATTTTTCAGATAATTTTCTAGCATCTGTTTTTACTACTCAAACATTTTTTACTCATTGTCTTTTTAAAGTAAAATTAAGTTTATCTATTCTAATTTGATTATTATCACAAGCAATAATTTGCCCTTCATTTTCAATTAATGCACTTATTTGAGAAGTTTTACTTCAAGGAGCAGCTGTTACATCTAATATTTTTGTATATTTATTTTTTTCTTCAAAATTGAAAAGTAAAACAGGTATCATTGAAGAAATCCCTTGCATATAAATATAACCAGCCTTAAAAGCTCCAGTATCCCATAAATCTTTTTCTCTACCTTCTGATAAATTATAAACATTATTTAAATATTCTACTTTTTCAATTTTAACTCAAGCCTCTTTTAAAGAATCAATAGTTTTTTCTTCATTAGCTTTTAATGTATTTATTCTAAAACTAGGTTTTCTTTTTTCAGTTTTAAAACCCTCCTCAATAGTTTTTAATTCATCTTTAGAATAAAATTCTTCTATTTTTTCAATAAATTCTGGACTTAATATTTTTTTCATATTTTTTTGTTATTAATTAATTTTCTAGATTATATTAATAAAAAAATAAAAGCAAAGAATATTGGCTCCTTTCGTGATAGCAGGAAAAATCTAGAAAAAATAATAGCTATAAATTATATTATAATTCTATTAAAACATATAAAAAAGAGAAGAAAAGTT
>JAUZRO010000024.1 GCA_030950465.1 Candidatus Altimarinota bacterium
TTTTTTCTTTCATTTTATTATAATTATTTAGTAATTTAATTACTTTTAATTATATTGATTTTATATTCAAAGTCGAGAAGTAATTCAAGAAAATTTTGATTTTCCTACAAGTTTAATATATTTTATTAAATCATTTTCTGACTTGATAATACTAACTCAAGCACTTTGAACTCAATTTGATGGTTTTATAACAAAAGGTAATCAAAATTCTTCTTCTATATCTATAAAATTAACACTTTATATATTAATTTTTTTAAATTTAGATCAAACTCATTTATCTGATTTTAATAATAACTCTCTCTGTAATCTTTTATTTCTAAATAATTCTGGAAAATCACATATTTTTTGTCAAAAAAGAGATCTAATTTCATTAGTAACTGGAATTAAATTTTCAACATAAGTGTTAATATAATAATTAACATTATCTAATTTTAAATTATTTTTTTCTATTTTTTCTATTTTTTTTATTTTTAGCAATAAATCTTCTTCATTAAAATATTCTACCATATTTATTCAAATATTTTTTAACTCAAAAATATCAGAATTTATAATGTCTCACTTTATATAAAAATTTATTATTTCTAAGTTATGTTTTTCTTTTATATCTAAAAAAGCAATCTCATAATTTTTATCAAACTTATCAAGTTTTGCTTGAATATTTATAAATATTTTTTTCATTATTTTTTATTAATTATCTTTTTAATTTCTTCAACCATTATATTAAAATACTTTTTACTATCAATATTTTTATCTGATTTTAATAAATTATTTTCTAGTCAAAACAATCAAATATTTCAAGCCATAATTTTTTTATAATTATTTTTATCTTTTTCTAATAATTTTATAACATTATTATAAGCATTATTATAAATTAATTCTTTTAGAAATAATTTATTTCATCATATTTTTGAATATCTAAAGAATCTTGTATATAATAAATCTATTTTTCTTCTATCAAATCATTTATTTTTTAATATATTAAATATTTCTTCTTTTTTTTCTAATTCTGAAATATCTTCTAATAATGCTAGATAACACTTATCATAATATGCATTATATTTTCAATAATTAATTATCTTATTTCAGTATAAATATTCATTATAACCTGTTATTCCCTCTTCTAAAGTGTCATAATCTTCAAAAATATAATCAAATCATAGATTATTTTTTCAGTTTAAATATCTGAAAAAATGAGTCATTTCATGAAAAAATATAGCAATTATTCTTTTTATATTATATCTTTTCTCATCTGGAATATTTAATATTCAATAATCATGACTTAATCAAGCAAAACTTCAAAAATTCCATTTTAATTCTGGAATTAAAGTTTTAGAAAACTCTAATAATTCTATTAATTTAATTTTACTTATAAATATATCTTTATTTTCATTTTCTGAAATAATTATTTCTTCTTCTAAATCTTTTTTTGTAAATCAGTAAAATATTTTATTATAATAATCATAATCTTCTAATTCTTCATTAATTATATAATTAGAATCCAGTTTATTTGCTTCTATATCATATATTCTTTCTAAAAATTCAATTTTCTTTAATTTTACAAAAATTTCTTTTTCTAATATTTTTTTACAAGGGGCTAAAGCCACCTTGTTGACTTCATTATTTAAATCTTTTTTTATTTCTAATAATTTATTAGTTTTTTCAAGCATATTTTTAAAAAAAACTATTTTATATTTAACTAAATCTTTTGGAATTTTATCTCAAAAAATAACCAAATTTAAGATTTTTCAATCTACTAATTTGGTTTCTATTAATTCTATTTTAATTTTTGATATTTTTTTTAGACACTCCAAGAGCACTTCCTTCGGGGCGTATTTTTTAAGCATTTTTTAAAATAAACTTATAGGAAGTACAAATTTAATCAAGTTCAGTCATAATAAATTCTATTTTTTCTCCTGACTGGACTTAATTAAAAGTCCAGTACAAGCATTATATTTAGATTTTATTAGTACTGAACTTGAATTCTTTATAAATTTATTTTTTAATTAATTTATATTTTTTAAGCATTTGTTTTTAATTTAAAAAGACAACAGTAATAAGCCGGATTTTGTATCTAGGTATCAATCTATCTAGGCTAAAAATTACTAATTAGCTCGAGCTGAGTATTTTTTATAAAAACAGTAGAAAACAATAATCTCTATAAAAAACCATTCCCATTGCATCACATAAGGTTTACCAAAATTCTTACATTGCTATAAGATTTCATCTGTAGCAAATACTTATTACTTAAAAACAAGTCTTAAAATTATAAATATTTACATCAAATGACTTTTCATCTTTCATTGTTTTTTAGAAAAAAAGGAAATTTAAAATAAAAAACAATTAGTATAGTTTCTGTGGCACTATCTGTCACTGAAATTTAATATTTATATTTTCAGTGCAAGGTTGTTATCCTTTATGCTGTTTTCATGATGTCCAGACTTTCCTCTCCCCTATTTTACTAGAGCAGTAGATACCTTCTGTTGTCTTGTTTAATAGTATAGTTATTTTTTAGAATAAGTAAATTTTGTTTTTAAGATTTTTTTTATATAATAAAAAAATATTATTAATTAAATAAAAAAATATTATTATGAATTATGTATTTATAGGAATACAAGGATCTTGAAAATGAACTCAGGCAAGATTATTAGAAGAAAAGTTTGATTTTAAATTATTTGAGTCAGGAACTGCTTTAAGAACTATTGCAAAAGAAAATTCTGAATTATGAAAATTAGTTAAAGAAAGTATAGAACAGTGAAATCATATTAGCCCAAGTATAGTTGAAGATATTATGATGGATATTATAGATAATAAAAGTTCTTGAAAAGATGTGATTTTTGATGGTTTTGTTAGAAATAAATGAAATAAAATTAGTGCAGATAAAGTTCTATGAGAATATATAGTTGTATTATTTGAATTATCTGAAGAAAAATCAAAAGAAAGATTAATTTGAAGAATGTATAATCCTAAAACTAGTGAAACTTTTATTGCTTGAACAATTATTGATCCAGAAACTTGAGATAATCTTGAAAAAAGAGCTGATGATAATGAAGAAGCAATTCTAAAAAGAATAAAATTATATGTAGAAAAAACTTTACCTGTAATAGAAGAATATAGAAAAATATGAAATATTATAGAGATTAATGCTAATCAAAGTATTGATAAAGTATTCAAGGAATTAGTACAAAAATTAGAATTAAAATAAAAAAGCTAGAAAAAATGGCTTTTTTTTTTGACAAAAATAATAATGATATGTTATGATATATTTATAAGTGTAAATAAAGCTTATACTTTATATTAATAATCTTAAAAAAAAGATGATTACAAAAACAAAAATAAAAAAAGTTACTGCAATTGTAGCAGTTGCAGCATTAACTGCTAGTACATTAGGTGGAGCTTATGCAGCAACAAGTATAATTGGTGGTGCTACAGTTACTGGTAGTGGAGCTTTAGCTCAAGATATTATATTTGATGATGTAACTGAAATTGCAACATCTTCAGTTGCTGGGATTAAAGTTACTGCATCTATTGCACCTGCTTTAAACATGGTAATTTCAGCTGATGAAATTGCTTTAGGTGATTTAATTCCTGGAGTAGAAAGTTCTGGAACGTTAAATTTAGAAGTTGGTACAAATGCAGTATCAGGTGTTCAAATTACAGCTAGATCATCACAATCTGGTTTACTTCATGAAGATGGTGTAGTTAAAATTAATAGTGATACTACAAATGAATCTTATAAATTTTCTTCTACTAATACAATAGATTCAACTGTTTCTGGTTTTACCTCTACAGGTGATTTAACTGCTTTAGAAGTTAATGATAATACAACTGAACATCAGATTTATTTTACTAATAAACCTGAAATTGCTGATGGAAATAATGATGTAACTTTCACAGTTTCAGCTAAAGCTACTTCTGAAGCTGCTTATGGTAATTATGAAGACCAAATTACTTTTACAGTAACAGGTAATTTCTAATATAAATATTGATTTTAAAAATAATTTACTATAATAATAGTAAATTATTTTTTTATATAAATTTAAAATGAAAATTATTATAAATATTATTTTAGCTATATTTCTTTTTTGAATAAATTATTCTTTTGCAGCAATTAATTTAACAGTTTCTCCAATAAAATACGAATTAAGTTGAGATATTTGAGAAACAATCACAAAAATAGCTACTTTACATAATTATTGAGATAATGATATACAAATTATCACTTGAAAATCTGATTTCATAGCTTCTTGAACAGATTGAAGTCATAGTTTTGTTAGATATAGTGAATTAGTACATTCTGATCAACAATTATCAAATTGGATAAGTTTAAGCTCTAGTTGATTTACTATACCTGCAAATTCAAAGAAAGAAATTAGTTTTAATATAGATATTCCATCCAATGCTACACCAGGATGACATTATTGAGCAGTATTT
>JAUZRO010000240.1 GCA_030950465.1 Candidatus Altimarinota bacterium
TAATTTATGTAAAGTTGCAAAAAGAGTTTCACACTGATTTTCTTCAAAAGTTATGTATATCAAAAAATTAACTGCTAGATTTTGTTTGAAAAAACTTGAAATTTAGATGGTATTTTTCCTGCTATCACGAAAAGAGCCTCATTTATTTGCTTTAAATATTTTATTATAGTATAATATATTTATATTATTATTATAAAAGATATATCAATAAGATGTGAGAAAAAATAGATAAAAAAAGCCCTGAACAATTAAAAATTGATTTTGAAATTAAAAGGTGAAATTATATATTAGAAAGTTTTAAATGAAAACCTTTTGATAAACAAGTAAAATTAAAAATAATTCCTTGAATGGAAGAATAAATGAGATGAAAATTAGTTAAATTAATTCCTGTTGTTTGAAAAATATTTGATCATATAAAATGAGATAATGTTGTTTTTTCAAAATATTGAAATCCAGAATTAGATAAATTATGAATTAATCAACAAGTACAACAAATGGGATCTTCTGCTCTTACAGTAAACCCACCATTTATAAAAAATAAATGAATGATAACACTAAATGTTAATAGATTTATTGTAAATTGATGACTTGATAAAATTACTTTAGTAACTCTAATGCTAGAAGAATGATGGCATTTAAAAAATCCTGAAAATAAAGACTATAATATGGCAAAAGGATATCCTAAATTAATTAAAAATGAGAAATATATAAAAAATCATATTATATCAGAAATTAATTCTGGATTATTCTCACAAAATATTCAAAAAGTATTATATGAAAAAAGTATTCCAGATATAAAAAATAAGAAAGATAAAAAAATAATATTTGATTTTATTGAAAAAGTTATAAATATTGAATTAGTTCCTAATATTTGAAAAACAAATTCAGAAGTAAAAAAGATTTATTTTATTAATATGAAAAGCCTACATCCAAAAATTAAAACATTTGAAGAAGCTATTCAAAAATGATTAGAGGATGTTAGATTATAATAAATAGACTAAATAAAAATTACAAAATAAAATTATAATAAAAAAAAATATATGTGATTATAAAAATTGAGTTTATTTTATCCCAGCTTGTATTTTAAGTTTGATAGAATTTTAGAAAATAAAAGTGTGCTTAAAACACTTTAAAACTTGCATTACAAAATAAAAAGATATAATTGCAAAGAGTAAATAAACTTCCACAAGTTTTAAAAAATAAATAATTAAAAATATGTTAGCAAAAGTAGTAGTTATTGGTAGACCAAATGTTGGGAAATCTAGTTTTTTCAATATGTATACAGGTCATAAAATAGCAATAGTAGATGATGTTGCAGGGACAACTAGAGATGTCTCGGAATATGATTATACTGATGAAAATAATGATTTATCTTATGTTTTAGCTGATTCTGGGTGACTTGATTTTGGATCAAAAGAAGATGAAGTAGCTGAGGATATTATTGAAAGAACTGAAAAATCAATAACTGAGGCTGATTTATTGATATGGTTAGTAGAATATGATAAATTTACTAGTCAAGATTTAGAAATAAGTAAAGTTTTGAAAAAAAATAAAGTTCATGATTATATTGTTGTAGCTAATAAAGCTGATAATGAAAGTCAAATTATGGAAGCTTGGAGTTTAGCAGGGAAATGAGAACTAGAATTTTTTCCAGTTTCAGTAAGTCATAATAAATGAATTGATGAAATTAGAAGATTTGTTTCTAAAAATTTAACTAAAAAATGATTAAATTATAAATTAGAAACTTTTGATGATTCTGTTGTAAGTTTAGCACTTGCTGGTAGACCAAATGTTGGGAAATCAAGTTTGATTAATGCAATTATTTGAAAAGATAGAGTTATGGTAAAAGATATGCCTTGAACTACAAGAGATGCTGTTGATACAAAATTTAGATTTTGAGATAAAGATTTTGTTTTAATTGATACAGCTTGAATTAGAAGATTATCAAGAGTTGGAACAAGAAATGTAGAAAACTGGTCTATTATGAGAAGTGATAGAGCAATTATTAGAGCTGATATTATTGCAGTTGTAGTTGATGGTTTTGAATGAATTGTTCAACAAGATTTATCTATTATATCAAAAGTTTTAGAAGAAAATAAAGGTTTGATAGTTGTAGTAAATAAATGGGATAAAGTTTTAGAAAAACCTTGAGTAAATAGGGAAACAATGATGCTTAGATATATTGAATATTTAAAAGAAAAAATAGAATTTGTACCTTGGGTATCAGTTATTTTCACATCAGCTACTGATAAAAAAAGAGTAAATGAAATATTAGAAAGAGCAGGTGAAATTAAATTAGAAAGATTTAAAAGAGTAAAAACTTGAATATTTAATGAATTTTTAGAACAAGTTATTTATAAACATCCACCAACTGGTAATAAAAAAGCTCATTCACCAAAAATTTATTACTGAACACAAGCTGATACTAATCCACCAAAATTTGTATTAACAACTAATAATCCAAATCATTTTCATTTTTCTTATAAAAGATATTTAGAAAATAGAATAAGAGAAAATTTCTGATTTCATGGAACACCAATTGTAATAGAATATAGAGGAAGAGGTAAACATCTTTGAAAAGTTAAATAGAAAAAAACTGATTTTAATCAGTTTTTTTGTTTTTTAAAATTTCTTTTAATTTGGCTCTTTTCGTGATAGCAGGAAAAATACCATCTAAAT
>JAUZRO010000241.1 GCA_030950465.1 Candidatus Altimarinota bacterium
AAATATAATTTTTGTACTGGACTTTTAATTAAGTCCAGTCAGGAGAAAAAAATAGAATTTATTATGACTGAACTTGATTAAATTTTGATTTTCCTACAAGTTTATTAAAAAAATATTGTTTTTAATTGATTATTAATATAATTAATTAAATTATATTAATTAATAAAAAAATATGTACTTTTGGAATGTAAATAAATTAAATAAAGATTTAGTAAAATGATTAGAACAGAAAGAAGATTTTAAATATATTATAATATTTACTATATTATCTATGTCTATGTTATTTATACCAAATGAATGAAATAATATATATGATAATATTTCTATATGAATTGAAGTATTCTTTTGAGTAGGTTTATTATTATATTTTATATAATGTAAATAAATCTAACTCTTGAGAAAATTTTTTAAGTAGATATATGGCATTATGATTTGTAACTTTAATAAGATCATTAGTTTTTATTATGTTGCCACTAATTGTTTTTTTAGTAATATATTTTATAGTAGTATATTGAGAAAATATGCCTAATGAATCAGGTATAGAAATGGTTATATTTACTGGATTATATATGTTATGATATTCTTGTCTGCAAATAAAATATTGGAAAAATTTAATTAAAAAAATTGAAAAAAAATCTGAAAAATAAAATAATAAAAACATATAAAGAAGCTCTTGAAAAAATATTTATAATAGAAGAAACTAGAGATTATTCCTTAGTAAAAGTTGAAAAAGCTTTAAAGCTTTTAAATGATCCACTTAAAAATATTAAAGTTATCCATATTACTGGTACTAATTGAAAATGAAGTACTTGTAAAATGGTATTTTCTGTTTTAAAAAATTCTTGAAAAAAAGTATGAGTTTTTACTAGTCCTCATCTTCTTGATTTAAAAGAAAGATTTTTAACAGATATTTGAGAAATTAGTGAAGAAGAATTTGTTGAATTTTTAAATAAGATATTAAATTTAGAATTAAAATTTTCTTTTTTTGAAAAATGTTTTTTAATATCTTGTTTATTATTTAAAAAAAGGGAAGTAGAATATGCTATTATGGAAGTTGGTTTTTGAGGTTTACTTGATTCTACAAATGTTGTAAATCCAGTAATTACTGCAATAACTTCAATTTGAATTGATCATACTAAAGTTTTATGAAATACTATAGAAGAAATTTCTTTTCAAAAAGCAGGAATTATAAAATCTTGAATTCCAATAGTTTACAATCATATTAATAAAATTATTGAAAAAACAGCAGAAGAAAAAAAGTCTCCTGTAATTTTTACTGATAAAAAAATAAAAACTAATTTAATTTGAAAATATCAAGAAAAGAATGCTGCTATTGCTTTTAGAATTTGTAAATATATAAAAATACCAGAAAAAGAAATATTAGAAGGCTTACAAAAAGTACAGCATTTTTGAAGATTACAGTATATAACCTATAATTTATTAATAGATTGAGCTCATAATGAAGCAGGTTTAGAAGAACTAAAGAAGTATTTGTTAAATTTGAATAAAAATATTAAATTATGTTTTGCTCAAAAAAAATGAAAAAACTGAGATAAAATTTTAAAAGTTTTTAATAAAGAAAAGAATTTTATTCTAGTAGAATCTGAAAATAAATTAATGGTTGAAAGTGCTGAAAAATTAAAAGAAACTTTAATAGGGCAGACACAAGGTACTGCCCCTACAAAAAATTTTGAAATAAAAACTCCAGAAGAAATTTATGAATTATCGTTAAATAATAAAAATAATTTATATGTAGTTTTTTGAAGTCTATATATGATTTGAGATTTTTTAAAGTTTGTTAAATAAAAAAAAGTTGTTATAATAGAAAAAATAAATCTTTCTCTTGTAAGGAGAAAGTACTCGAAGGGGGATTGAGTTATTATATGTTAAATCCAATTTATGGTAATAAAAGTAAAAAAACAAAAAAAATCTTTAGCTAATCAATTTTGATTACCTTGAGCAAGTAAGGAAAGAAAATGATTTCAAACTAAAACTTGAAGTCAAAAAAAGAAAAAACCTCAGCCTTTTATAGTGCAAGATGCTTTTTTTCATAAAGCAAAAAAAGATGGTTTTAGAGCAAGAAGTGCTTATAAATTGATGGAAATTCAAGAAAGGTATAATATTATAGAACCAGATATGGATATTTGTGATGTTTGAGCTGCACCTTGAAGTTTTATACAATATACAAAACGTATAATTAAAGATACTTGAAAAATTGTTTGAATTGATTTAAAACCAATTTTAAAGTATACTCAGAATAATATTAATACAATTGTTCATTCAATATTAGATATTGAAACTTTAATACCAAAAGTTGATGAATTTATTGGAAAATGAAATAAATTTGATTTAATTTTATCAGATATTTGAGCAGATACTACATGAATTAGAGATTTAGATCAACAAAGATCTGTAGAATTAAATGAAAAAATTATAGAATTTTCAGAAACCTTTCTAAAAAAATGATGAAATCTTTTACTTAAAGTTTTTAAATGAGATGAATTTTATGAATTAACTCATATTATAAATAAACATTTTGAAAGATTTACAGAATTTAAACCAAAAGCTTGTCGTGATAGAAGTTTTGAGGAATTTGTTATTTGTTGGGGGAGAAAATAAAATAATAGTATAATAAAATAAAAAGATAATAAACTTTTGCTTTTTATTATCTTTTTTACTATACTGTAATTATATTAATAATTAACTTAATAAATATGTCTAAAGATTATAAAAATGAATTTGAAAAGAAGGTTCTTGAATGAATGTCAACTCTTTTAACTAAAGTTACTTCTATAGAAAAAGATGTATCTTGATTAAAGAAAGATGTATCTTGACTTAAGGAAGATATGAAAGATGTTAAAATAGATATTATTAGGTTAAATAATAAAACTGCTATTTTAACTAATAAAATTACAATAGTAGAAAATAAAGTAGAAAGAGAATGAGCTATTTTATCAAATCAAATATCTATTATTGATAAAAAAATTGATTGATTATATATTGCTAATTGAGAGATAGAAGATAATATTAATTTGAATCAACAATATACAAATCAAGCATTTAAAAATATATCAGAAATACAATATGCTTAATAAAATATTATGCCAGATTTTTTAGATATATTTATAATAATTATATGATTAATTAGTTCTTGATTATTTTATTATTTTTGAACAGAAAAATTATATAGATTTTATTTTGGAATTATTATGTGATTCCTTCTTTTTCTTGTTTTTAATTTACAAGTAAAACTATTTGAAATTTGATGATGAGTTATCTGATGATGGGAAGAATTTCTTGTTTCAAATAAAGATTTTATTTTGTGATTATTTTCTTTTTTAATACCTGTCTTTTGAATTTTATTTACTGTAATAGATTCAGATTTAAAATCTAATAAATTATTCAGCTTATTATTTTGATTTTTCTTACCATTATTTATTTTATGAATTTTTTGATATATATTATTAAATTCTGCAGTAAATTTATCTTTTTTAGAAAATATCTTTTGATTTTTTACTAACTCATTTATATTTACTTTTTTACAAGACTCTCCTAAAATAATATTTTTTCTTCTACTGCTTATTATTTTTTGGAAATATATATTTATATTAATAGTTGCTTTATTAAAACATTTTGCAGAATTAATTTTATATGAGATTAGAGAATTAAGTTGAAAAAAAGAAGAAAATAAAACATATGATTAATCAGATGTTTTATTTTCTTCTAAAGTTTTGCTAGAATTTTTCCATATAAAATCAAAAATATTTTTTTGAAAACTATAAATTTCATTATCTTCAATAATTACTCAAAAATATTTATTTTTTTTAAGTGTAATATAAGAAAATTTTCATTCATATAAATATGATGCAATATATAAATCTTTTCAAGAAAAATATTTTATATCTGTATTTTTATTGTCTCAACTATTTTTTGTAAATTCTTCTTCTATTTCTTTTGTTGTAGATAATATAATATTTTTTTTGATATTTAATTTTTCTTTTTTATTTTCATACCAATCTTGTATTTTTTTAGAAAGATTTATAACATTTTTCATATCTATAAAAGAAAAAATTTCAATATTATTTATTAAATGATCTTCTAAAACTTTTTTTACTCATTCTTCTCATTCATAAAAAGTCATTTTTGGAACTTTTGTATATGGATTATAAAGTTTATATAACTCATCTAAATTATCATCTAATTTTTTTTCTTTTTCTTCTAATTTATTTTTTTCAATAATTAATAGATTTTTTATTTTATTAGGAGTTTCTGCTGTAAATAATTTAGTATTTCATTTTGTAGAAGATATCATTAATCATTTGTTGACTAAAACTTCACAAGTATATCTAATACTAGTTCTTGAAACTCCAACTCTTTTTGCAATGCTTGAAGCAGGAGAAGTTCATAATTTTAATGCCTCCAAATATGTAATTGCCTCATTATTTTCCAATCAAAATGATTTTAAAAGTTCTTTTAAAGGTTCTAACTTTTCCATATAATTAATATTTTTTAAATCTAAATTTACATTATTATATCATTTTATATGAAAGGTGTCAAATACTTGTTCCATTTTATATAAGGTATAGATTTAGCTATTTTAAAGTAAATATAATACATTTATATTAATATATTTAAACACTTTTTTACAAAAAGTCTATTTTTGTTAATATATGTTCATTAATTACATCTTGTAATTAAATATTTTAATAAATTATTTTTTATAAACATGAAAACTTTAGAAACAAATACTGAACATAGTGAATCAAATAAAGCAAGTCCATTAAAAAGTATTATAACAGCAGTTTGACTTTCTGCCTTTGCCTTAGTATCTAATGGTTGTGATAATGTTAATTCTAATTCTAATTCTACTATAGAATCAGGTTGTAATAATCCTCAATCTAAATGTGTAGATATATTACCATATACTCATACTATTGAAGCACAAAATGAACAAGAGTTTATTGATATAGATTACCTTGATACTTATGATGTTCAAATAACAAAACATAATGCAACCTATAATCTTGTAGATAATCAACAACCAGTTTATTATATTGAAAACTGAAAAACTTACCCTGTATCTTTTGATAAAAATACAAAAATGATATTGAGTAGAAATTGATTTTTAATTGTTGAAAATAATGATTGATCAAAACAAGAATTTTCTATTAGTAAAAATAATTCAGGTTGAGCAACTTTTATTGTAAAAGCTAATTAATAAAATTAATTTTACAGTATATTTTATAAAAAGTGTCAATAAAGAAAAATTTTAGTATTTAAATAAAAAAAAATGAATATAGATTTAGTAAAAGAAGAATTAAGTAATTATGAACATATTCAAGATTGTTTCTTCGATTTTAAACAAGATTGTTTAGTAGAAACTAAATTATTATGAAATTATTGAGTAGATAAATGAGGAGAATTAAAAAGAGAAGTACTTCATATTTTACAAGAAATAGTATCAGTTTTAGTAAAATCAAAAACTTTTAATAAAAAGTTTTCTGATGGTAGAGAATTTGAAAAAAGGTATAATGATATGTATTTATATATTGATGAAAAGTTATGTAAAATTGATGAAGAAAAAGAAAATACAATAATAAAAATATTAGAAAAGTTACCTACTATATCTAATAAAGTTGATAATGAGGATGCAGAATTATGCCATGAAACTGATATAACATCTGATAGAATAAAATGAATATTAGCAGAATAGACTTTACAGTCTATTTTGGCTCCTTTCGTGATAGCAGGAAAAATCTAGAAAAAATAATAGCTATAAATTATATT
>JAUZRO010000242.1 GCA_030950465.1 Candidatus Altimarinota bacterium
ATTCAAATACTAAATTTAAAATTGCAAATATATTATTTATTCCTTTTAAAATAATCCCTTGAAAAAAAATAAGTAATGCAAATAATGCTATTATATGATGAATTAAAATAACTAATTTATTAACTAATTTATTAGACTATATAAATAAAAGCAATCTATATATTGAAGAAAAAGGTGTAGATAAAATTATGTATTCTCAATTATTAGAAAATTCAAAAGATATATTTATTTACTCAGAAAATGAAATTAATGATATTATAAAAATATATGAAAAAATTAATTTTTCTGATAATATTTTATTAAGAAAAAAATCTGATTATTTTATAGAAGAATGAAAAAAAATTAGCTATTACCTTAATAATATTAATAATAATTTTGATACTTTTTTAAGCATTTTATGACATAATAAAAGAAAAAAATACTTAATAGTATTTCAAAATAATGATGAAATAAGAGCTCAATGAGGTTTTATGTGAAGTATGTGAATACTAGAAATTTTTAGATGAGAAATAAAAAAATTTGAAAAAAGAGATATATATGACTATGAATTTAAATTAAAAAAAGAATATTTTATTAGAGAAAATGCTCCAGAATGACTTAATAAAATAACTGATAAATTATGATTAAGAGACTCTAATTATTATATTAATAATAAATATTCTTCTGAAAAAATAAAATTTTTTATAAATAAAGCAGGTTTTAATATAGATTGAATTATATATATAAATCAAAATACTTTATTTAAAATTTTAGATTTTATTTGAGAATATAATTCAGAAGTATTAAATACAAAAATTAATTCTAAAAATTTTTCAGTAATAATGAGTAGTTTAGTAGAAGCTAAAAATTCAAAAGTATGAACACTTTGAACTCCTAAACAAATTCTATTTGATTTTATAGAAGAATTTAAAAATAAATTAAGTTCTGAAAAAATAAATAAATTAAATATTATAAAAATAATTTTAAAAGATATTAAAAACAGGGAAATTACTTTTTACAATTTTAATAAAAAAGAAAGAGATTTATTAAAAGAAATTTCATTATATAATCCTATAAAATATAATGAAGCAATTGATTATAATTATCCAGTTTTTACAAGTATTTCTTGAAATAAAAGTGATAGATATATAAAAACTAGTTTTACAAAAAAAGTAGAAAAATGAAAGAATTGTGAATATAAAATTAATTTTGAAGTTAATTTAGAACATACCTTTAATAAAACAGAGGAAGACAAAATATTAAAAATATTTAATATTTTTAATATAAAAAATAATATAAATAATTTATTAAATATTCAATGAAAGTGAATAAATAAACAATATATAAGAGTTGTTATTCCTTCAAATACAATATTAGAAACAAATAATAATACTTTTTCAGTTAAAACTTATAATAAAGTATGAAAAGTAGTTTCTTTCTATTTAAATACAAAACCTTGAGAAAAATCAAATTTTAATTTTGAATATATTATTCTTAATAAAAGTTGTAGTTTATATAATTATAAAATATATAAACAACCTTGAATCAAGAAATATAATTTAGAATTAAATAAATTTTGAGAAAAAAGATTTTTCAGTAATATAAAAGAAGATTTATTACTTAATTAAAAAAAGATGTATACATTTCTACATAATTCTAGATGTTCAAAATCTAGAACAGGATTAAAATTAATGGAAAAAGCTTGAAAAAGATATGAATTAAGAGAATATTTAAAAAATCCATTAGATTATGAAGATTTATTAGAACTAAAAATTAAATTAAATTTAAGTGCTATAGATTTTACCAGAACTAAAGAAGTTGAATTTAAACAAGCTAATTTAACTAAAAATTCTACAGATCAAGAAATATTAAAAGCTATGGCTAAATTTCCAAAATTAATGGAAAGACCTATAGTTTTTAATGAAAAAGAAGCAGTCATATGAAGACCTGAAGAAAATATTATAAATTTTGTAAAATAAAATACAATAAAATACAATACAATAAAATACAATACAATAAAAATGAAAAACAAAACAATATTTATATGAGATATACATTGATGTTATAAAGAATTAAAATTACTTATAAAAAAACTTAATCTAAATAAAGAAGATAAAGTTTTTTTTGTCTGAGACTATATAAATAAATGACCAAAGTCTTATAAAGTTATAAAATATTTATATAAAAATAGGGAACAGTTTAGTTGAATTTTATGAAATCATGATTTAGAATTTATAAATAATTTTAATTCAAAAAAACTAACTCATTCTGATAAAAAATTAAAAAATAAATTATTAGAACATCCTAAAGTATTAAAATATTTTCAAAATCTTCCACTATATATAGATGATAATAATTTCATATTAATTCATTGATGATTAAATCCTAAAAAAACTTTAGAAAAACAAACTGCATTAGAACTAACTAATATTAGAGAAATTGATTGAAAACCATGGTATGATTTTTATAAATGAAAAAAGAAAATTATTTACTGACATTGGGCTTTACAATGAATACATATTAGAGAAAATACTATTTGATTAGATTCTTGATGTTGTTACTGAAAATACTTATCAGCTTATATTTTAGAAACTTGAGAACTAATACAGCAAAAAGCTTTAAAAACTTATGTTGAAATTTAAATTAAAAATAAAAAATGAACTTAAATCCAAAACAAGAAAAAACTTTTAAGGAATGGAATAATGAAAAAGAAGATATTGAAAATAAAAAAAGTATTAGAACATTCAGAGAATGAGAAACTTGGTATATATCTATGTGAAAAAATATTTGATTTGAACAAAATTTAAAAGGAGAATTATTTTTAAGACCAGTTTTAGTTTTAAAAAAATTTAATAAAAATATTTTTATATGAATTCCTTTAACAACTGTTGAAAAAAATGATATCTTTCATTATTGTTTTAAATGAACTAATTGAAAAACAAGTTATGCAATTCTTTCTCAAATTAGATTATATGATTCAAAAAGGTTTTTTAGAAAAACTTGAAATATAAAATTTAGTGATATTAAAATATTAAAAGAAAAAATTAGAAAATTAATATTATAATTTTCTAATTTAAATTTGTTCCTCTTCAAATAGATGAAGAGTAGGTGCATTGAGATTATAAAATCTCTGCAATTTGTAAAGTAATTATATATAATTTACTATAAAAAGTCAAATTTAAATTTATATTAAAAATAAAAAATGAACTTAAATCCAAAACAAGAAGAGGCTAAAAATAAAATAAATTGACCATTGTTGATTATAGCTGGAGCAGGGAGTTGAAAAACTGCAACTTTGACAGCTAGAGTTGAATATATGATATCTGAAAAAAATATTATTCCAGAGAGTATTTTGATGGTGACTTTTACAAATAAAGCTGCTGGAGAAATGAAAGAAAGAGTTGCAAAAGTTTTGAATACAAATGCTCCTAGAAGTCTTTTTGCTAGTAGAAACTTTCCTAGTGTAGGGACTTTTCATAGTATTTGAATATTTATGCTAAAAACTTTTTTATCACCAACTCATCCTCAAATAGATGAGGAATATAAAAATTATTATTGAGAAATTTGTGAACATTTAAATTTAAGAAAAGATTTTTTAATTTATGATGAATCTGATAAAAGTTCTGTTTTAAGAAGTATTATAAAAGATGATTTACAATTTGATATAAAAGAATTTCCACCAAGACAAATTGCATTTTATATAAGTAATGCAAAAAATGCCTTAGTTAATGCAACTCAGTATGAAAAAGAAGTAGATTCTCAAATAAAAGAAGTTGTTTGGAAAGTGTATTTAAAATATGAAGAAAGATTAAAACAAAATAATGCAATGGATTTTGATGATATTTTAACAAAAGCATTGAGTTTATTAAAAATCCCAAAAGTTTTAGAATATTTTCAAAACAAATGGAAATATTTAATGATTGATGAATATCAAGATACAAATACTTCTCAATATGAAATTGTTAGGCTTTTAGCTTTAAAATACAAGAATTTAGCTGTAGTGGGCGACGATTCCCAAAGTATTTATAGCTGGCGTTGAGCCGATATGAGAAATATTATAAATTTCAGAAAAGATTATCCTGATGCTTTAATTGTAAAATTAGAACAAAATTATAGATCAACTAAAACTATTATTAATTGAGCAAATGCTGTAATTAAAAATAATACAAGTTGAATAAAAAAAGAACTTTGGACAGACAATGTAGAGTGAGAAAAAATTATTTATATTGAAGCTCCAGATGATAAGTTAGAAGCAAAAATAATTTGTGATATAATTAAAGAAAAGACCTCACCCCAGCCCTCTCCTTTGAGAGGAGAGGGAGTTTATAGTGATAATGTAGTTTTATATAGAACAAATGCACAATCAAGAAAAATAGAAGAAGCCTTGATGATAGCCAATATTCCATATAGAGTAATTTGAGGACAAAAATTTTATGATAGAAAAGAAATTAAAGACTTATTATCTTATTTAAGGTCTATTTTTAATATAGATGATATAGTTTCAGCTAAAAGAATAATTAACACTCCAACTAGAAAAATTTGAGCAAAATCAATAGAAACTCTTGATACATATAGAGAAAATTTCTGATTAAATTATTTTCAAATAATAGAAAATGCTGAAGAAATTGAAGAATTAAAACCAGCTGCTAAAAAAGCAATATTAGCCTTTTGGCAAATTTATAAGAAATTAGTGGAATCTAGTAATAAATTAGTAGTTACAGATTTAATAAAATTAATTTTAAAAGAAATTAATTATTTTGAATATTTAACAGAAGGTTTAAGTCAAGAAGAAAAAGATGCTAAACAAGATAATATTGATGAATTAATTAATGTAGCTTCAGAATATAATGGTATGGAGCCAAGGGAATCACTATCAACTTTTTTAGAAGAAGTTGCATTAATTACAGATATGGATAAAAAAGATGAAAGACAAGATTATGTAACTTTAATGACAATTCATACTTCAAAATGACTAGAATATAATAGAGTATTTTTAACAGGTTTAGAGGAATCTATTTTTCCAAGTTTTAGGTCAGTTTCAGATGCTCAAGCATTAGAAGAAGAAAGGAGGCTTTTATATGTAGCTATGACTAGAGCAAAACAAGAATTATTTATAAGTAGAGCAAGTGAAAGATTTAATTTTTGAGATTATGTTAGAAATCCAGTTTCAAGATTTTTCAAAGAAATTCCAAAAGAATATTTAGAAGATTATGAAATTACATTCAAAACTCCAAATCCATTTTCAGGAGCCTTCTGATGAAATAATAATGATTTCTGAGTAGGTTTTTGAGAAAGAAATGTTTCAATTAAAAAACCAAAAACAATTAATAATGTTTCTGATTTTGCAAGATGAGATAAAGTATCTCATCCAAAATTTGGTTGATGATTAATTATTAAATTAGACTGAGAATTAGCAGAAATTGCTTTTGCTTGAAAGGGAATTAAGAAAATGAATATTAAAATTGCTCCAGTTAGAAAAGTGTAAAAAAAAAATTGTATTTTTTTTTTTTTTGATACAATGAGAACTAGAATGAGTTTTTAACAATTAATGAAAAAATTATGGAAAATAAAATAAATAACCCCAACCCCTTATCAGGGGCTATAAATAAAAAAGTCCCTGATAAGGGATTTAGGGTTTTTGCTGCCTTCACTCTTGTAGAACTAATAGTAGTAATTACAATACTAGCAATTCTTGCAACAGTAGGTTTTGTTTCATTTTCTTGATATTTAGCTTGAACAAGAGATGTCAACAGAGTATCACAATTAAAATCAATGAGTGATGCATTAGAACTATATTCTACAAAAAAAGATTTACCAATTCCAGATGATAAAGTAGACATTAAATTGTCATCTGAATTAATAGCATATCAATGATATATCTGAAAAAATGTATTAGAAACAATAGAATATACAGAAAGCTGACTAGATCCAAAAGATAAACAATATTTCAGTTATTATTTAACTGCAAATAATGAATATTTTCAGCTACTTTCATTTTTAGAAAAACCAACTGAAGATGTATTAGCAATAAATAAAAATATAAATAAAACTCTAGCTGTTAATTATAAAAAAAGATATCCAAAAACAACAGGTAAAAAACTATGAATATTAACTGATATAAATAATACACCAATTCAAGAACTACCAGAAATAAGTAATTCTAATTGAAATACATGAAGTTGATATTTAGATATATCAGATGTAGTTGATTTAGAATTAAAATCTATACTAAAAGATGAACAATATATAACATGAACTTGAACAATATTTTCTAGCTTAAAAGAGATAGGAGGGGATTGATGAAAATATTTTTATGTTATAAATAATGAATATGTTCGTCAATCAAGAGATGGTACATTGAAGTGTAGAGAATGATTTATTCATGTTCCTTGAAATGCAGATTGGGATACTTATGATTTTTGTGTAGCAAAATATGAGATGAGTTGGTCTTGATTAACAGCTATTGATATTACATATAATCGGAATTTATACTCATATTATGATAACTGAGATAAATGATTAGTAGTATCAGAACCTTGAAATTCACCAATAGCTGAAATTTCAAAACAAGAAGCAGTAGTAGAATGTAATGAAATATGATGACATTTAATTACAAATAATGAATGGATGACTATAGCAAGAAATATAGAAGTTCAAAATACAAACTGGTCTAGTTGAAAAGTCTGAATTGGATGATTATGGACTTGAGTAAATGATTTTCCTACTTATTGATGTGCAGGTTGAAAAATAGATTCCATAAATTATGGATGAGTAACTTGAGCAGATAGTTCAAAATGTATATGAGAGAGAAATAAATTAAAATTATCTAACTGAGAATATATTTATGATTTAGCATGAAATCTATGGGAGTATGTTGACAATAATACATCTAGTTTAGGTTCATGATTATGTACAGAAGGTTGAGAATGGTATACAGATTGAGAACCATCTACTACTTGTCAGTCTGGTTATGGTCCTACATTATCAAATACAAAGAATTTAACTGATAGATGAATGTGAAAAGTTCTTGGTGTTAGTGAAAGATTTTATCGTGGTGGTAGTTCTGATAGATGATATGATGTTGGAATTTACAGTTTACTTTTATCTGCTCATCCTAGTGTATATATAGGACGTGTAGGTTTCCGTTGTGTAACATTTTAAA
>JAUZRO010000243.1 GCA_030950465.1 Candidatus Altimarinota bacterium
AATAAAAAATTAATAAAAAATATTTTGTATTTTTTACTTGAATTAGATATAAAAACTAATTTTGAAGAATATTTTTGAATTTTACACAAACCTATTTTTATAAGATTTAGATTTTTGGATGATAATTTAAAACAAAAATATTTTTGAGAAGAACTTGATGATATTTCTATGAAAATTGAAAATTTTGAAGAACTTGATTTTGAAGATATACCAAATGTGAGTTATGATTCATATCAGTTTTTGAGATTAAGAAAAATTTTTATGGTAGAAAATGAAATAAATTATTTAACATTTCCACAAATAAAAAATTCTATAATTATTTGGTGAGCTTGATTTAAAGTAAATATTTTAAAAAATACAGAATTTTTGAAAAATAAAGAAATTTTTTATTGGTGAGATATTGATTCTCATTGATTTAAAATTTTATGAAATTTAAGAAAATATTTTCCACAAACAAAATCTATTTTTATGAATCAAAAATTATTTATAAAGTTTCAAGATTATATTGTTAAATGAGAAAAAATATCTGAATCTGAAATTGAAAAATTAAAAGAAAATCTAAATAAAGAAGAATTTGAATTATTAAAATATGTCAATTTAAATAATTTTAGATTAGAACAAGAAAATATTAATCAAAACTATATTTTAGAAAATTTATAAAAAATAATAAAAAAATGTTTTTAATACAAGAAAAATTAAAATCTCCAGTTGTGAAATTATTAAGAACTAGTAATCTAGACTTTATTTTGCTATTTTTTTATGATGTTTTTAGGAATAAAGAAAAAAATATTGATACAATAAAACAAAATATTTTAGAGAAAGAATTATTTAATTTTATAGAAAAATATAATAAAAATAATTCATTAAACAACTCTAAAGATAATAAAAAAACTGAAAATATTAAAATTATTATTGAAGATTGGATAAAAAAAGAATTTTTAAAAAGAACAAAAATAAGTGATTTTGATGATGATTTTGATATTGAATTAACAGGTAATAGTTTGCAAGTTATGTGATTTTTGGAAGCTATTTGAATTTCTAAAATAAAGCATTCTTCTGTATCTTCAACTTTTGAAAATATTTTATCTAATTTAAAAGATATAGCTTTATCTTCAGAAGAATTAAAAACACAAAATCTTAAAAATATTGATCAACAAATACAAATTTTAGAAGAAAAAAAGAAATTAATAGAAGCCTGAAAATTAGAAATTTTTGAAGAAGATGTTTTAGATAAATATGTTTCAGCTAAAGAACTTCTTATTAAATTACCTGTAGAATTTAAAAAAGTAGAAGATATTTTTAAAGAATTAGCTCTGGAAATTCAAAAAAAATGAAATTGAGAAAATATTAATAAATGAAAAATTTTATGAGAAATTCTTTGAGAAATAGAACTAAAAATAAACTCTTCAGCTCAATGAAAAAGTTTTGAGTGATTTAATAGATTTTATGATGATTCTAATAGAGAATTTTTTGAGGCTATAGAAAAAGTTTTAGAAAAACATCCTAAAATATTAGAATTAGAAAAAGAGAAAAAAATAAAAGACATAATTTTAATTGATTTATTAAAATCAAGAAAAAATGCTATGAATAAAAAAATATTTATAGTTTCAAAATTAAGAGAAATTTTTAATGAAGAATATATTGAACAAAGGCAAAGATGAATAAAAATTATAAAAAATATAAAAAAATATATTTGGGAAGATATAGAAAAAATAGATTATAAATGAGAATTTATAGATTTTAAGGATTGATTTGATATTGATTTATTTTTATGAAAAAATATTTGGGAGCCTAGAATAGAACTAAAATTACAAGAATACAAAAATATAAAAATACCAAAAAGTAATACAAATTTAGATGAAATTTTTAGAAATGCATGAGTTAGTGAAAATAAATTAATTTCAAATATTAATGAATTATTGAAAAATAAAAAACAAGTTGAATTAAAAGAAGTTATAGAAAAAAATAAAGTTAAATTTTGATTAGATGAATTTGTTACTTATTTAAAAATTGCCCTAGATTGAAAATGAGAAATAGAAAAAAATAGAAAAAAGTTTGAAATAAAATGATTAGAATATAAAATATCAGTAGAAAGTTGAAATGTGGTTTATAAAAAATAAAATTAAAAAAATATGCAAAATAATCTTATAGAAACAGTTCAAAAATCTTTTGAAGATATAAAACTTGAAGATGAAACAGGATTTGAATTTTGGAGTGCCAGAGGTGGCAAAAACCTCAAAAGTATGATGAAGACCTAAAAAAAATTATCTTTTAACAAGATATGCTTGTTATTTAATTGCTCAAAATTGAGATTCTAGAAAATTAGAAATTTCTTTAGCTCAAACTTATTTTGCAAGTCAAACAAGAAAATTAGAATTGGCTGAACAAGAAATTGAAGAAAATAAAAGATTACAAGCAAGAGAAAAATTTAGAAAATCAGAGAGAGAAATAGAAGAAACTATTTATAATAGATGAATTAAATTACCAGTTGAATTTGCAACTTTTAAAAATAAATGAATTCAGGCTTTATATTGAATTTCAGTAAAAAAATTGAAAGAAAAAAGAGGTATCCCAGAAAAAAAGAGCTTTAGCAGATTTTGATAGTGAGGTAGAATTAAAAGTAAAAGATTTTGTTTATGCTATGACAGACCATAATATAAAAGAAAAAAAATTGATTTGAATAAATAAATTAGAATGAGAATTAGAAGTTCAAAGTGATTTGAAAAAAATTGAGAGAAAAAGGGAAAATAGGGTTTTGAAATGAAGTATTGAAATTACAAAGGGCTAAAGCCCTCTGTTGACAGGCAGATTTTAAATTTTAAATAAAAATATGAAAAAAATAAACAAATCAGTAATAATATTTGCATTAAGTTTATTGTTTACATTAGTATTAGTTCCCATAATTGAAACAAGGGTCTTTAATCTTTTTATAAAAGATTATTATTGGAATCATTATTGGTTTGAATATTGAACAATTTGGATTTTAACAGGAATATTACCTATATATTATTTTTATCAATTAAATATTGAAATAGAAAGAAGTAAAAAGACTTTATTAGATTCTAATATTAACTTGGAAATATTTTTTAGATTATTATTCTTTATGTTTTTTTTAGGATTTATATTATTTTTATCATTTTTTTTATGACTTTCTGGATTAAGATTAGATGAATTAATAAAATTTATAATAGTGCCATTACCAATATTAATTATAATATTTTTTATGTCTAAAATTTTCATAAATAAAGCTTTATTATTTTCTAATAATGAAATTTCAGAAAAACTATTATGGTGAATTTTATTATTTGTAGTTTCTATTAGCTTTTTATTGGGTAATGGAGTTATATTTACAATATATCATTAATAAATTAAAACTTATGCAAAAAAATAATCTCCTAATCTACCAACAAAACAATTGAAAAATTTCAGTTGATATTTTAGTTGAAAATGAAACTTTTTGGTTGACTCAAACTCAAATGTGAGAAATTTTTTGAAAAGATAGAAGTACAATTTCAAAACATATAATTAATATTTATGATGAGTGAGAATTGTTTGAAGAAAATACAATTGTGCAAAAAGCTCACAATTGATCAGTTAAGCCAACAAACTATTATAATATTGATGTGATTTTGGCAGTTTGATATAGAGTGAAATCAAAACAATGAACACAATTTAGAGTTTGGGCAACTGAAAGATTAAAGGAATATTTAACTCAAGGTTTTTCTTTGAATGAGGAAAAAATAAAATCTTGAAAAGATACGCAGTATTTTGATAAACTTCAAAATAAGTTAAGGCAAATTAGAATTTCTGAAAGACTTTTTTATCAAAAAATAAAAGATATTTACACTACAAGTATTGATTATGATCCAAAAAATGATGAAACAATTGTGTTTTTCAAAACTATTCAAAATAAATTACTTTGTGGAATTAGTCAAAAAACAGCAGCAGAATTAGTCTATAAAAGGATTTATATTTCTAAGCCTTTACTTTGAATGGAATCTTTTAGTAAAAAATCTGAAAAAGAAATAATAAAAAAAGATGTAATTACAGCAAAAAATTATTTAGATGAAAAAGAAATGAAAACCTTATGATTATTGGTTGAACAATACTTGGCCTTTGCAGAAACTATGGCTGAAAGTAAAGTTATTATGAAAATGTCTGATTGGATTGAAAGATTAGATTTAATTTTACAAATGAATGGAAAAGAAATTTTAACAGATTATTGAAAAATATCTCATAAACTAGCTTTGGAAAAATCAGAAATTATTTATAATGAATTTAAAGAAAATAATAATAAAATAGAAAGAAAAGAAACTATTTTTGAATTGGAAAGAGATATTAAATTAATGAAATAAAAATTGAATAGTGAGTTGATTTTTTGGTTGAAAATAGTATTATTTGTGGAATATAAATTAATAAAAATAAGAAAAATTCCAAAAAAAGAACTTTGGCAGATTTTGATAGTGAATTAGAAGTTAAAAATAATTTGAAAAAATTGAGAAGAAGAGAAATGGGAGGTTTTTGAAATGAAGTATTAAAAATACAAAGGATTGCTAGGTTATTCCTTTGAAAATTTTGTTAATAAGCTTAATTTAATTTTTAAATAAAATTTATGAAAAAAATAAATAATGAATTAGTAATTGAATCTTTTGAAGATTTTTTAGTTAGAATAGGATTAAATACACCAGAAACAAGGTATTTTTATAGGTGAATTTCAAATAGTAAATATAAGTTAATTCCAAGTATATGAAGATGTGAAAGTAGCTTTGGGTATAATTCTTGAGAAGAAAATATATTTAAAAAATTTAAGAATCAAGCATTACCTTATTTAAAAAAGATACCAAAAACAGATTTAGAGTGGTTAATTTTAGCTCAACACCATTGATTACCAACAAGATTATTAGATTGGACATCTAATCCCTTAGTTGCCTTATTTTTTTCAGTAAATAAAAACAAGAAAGAAGATGGTTTAATTTTTATTACAACTTGGAAATCCCCAAGTAATTATTCAGAATTATCTTTAAAAGCTAATAATCCATTTAGTGTAGAAACTTCAGAACTTTTTTATCCTCCTCATATTAGTTCAAGAGTTACTAATCAATCAAGTTTATTGTCAATTCAAAATAATCCAAAAGAAGAATTTAATGCAAAAACAATTAAAAAAATAATAATTCCACATATTTTAAAAAATGATATTCAAATAAAACTAGCAACATTATGAATTCATGAAAGTTTTTTATTTCCTTGATTAGAATGATTGATTAAAAAATTGAAGTTTATGAATAATTTAAATATGTAATTTTAAACCTAATATTTCTATTTATGAAAAAAATAACCTCCTAATTTACCAACAAAATAACTGAAAAATTTCAGTTGATATTTTAGTTGAAAATGAAACTTTTTGGATGACTCAAACTCAAATGTGAGAAATTTTTTGAAAATCAAGAAATACTATTACAGAACATATTCGAAATATTTATAGTGAATGAGAATTAGAAAAAGAAAACACAATGTATAAAATAGCTAATGTCTGAAAAACAGACAATAGTTTTAATAAACCAATTAACTACTATAATCTAATTTAGAATATGGAAATACCTATAAAATTATATTTCAAAAAGAAATATGTAGCAAAACTTAAAAATTATTATTATGAAACTCCATTTGCCTCTTCTAATGTTGTGTTTGATAGAAAAAAAATTTTTGATGAAATTTTTTTTAATAAATTAGTTAATGTAAGTTATATGAAAAATTATGATTTAGAATTAGAAAATTTAGGGTTATCTGAAATTGAGGAGGAAAAAAACTGGAATAGTAAGCTTATAGAACTTTGATTATCTATTGAAGATTTAGATTTGGATAATGATTTATGGTGAATAGAATTTGAAAATGGAACATATCAAGAGATATATTCTATAACTTTTTATAAAAACTTTTCAATAGAATGGAGGATGTAAAATTTTTTTTCAGAAGGAATAGAAGCTATTAAAAAAAGATTTAAAATTATTAAAACAAAACAAATGAACCTAAAAAAAATAATAATAAATAAAACCTGATATTTCTGAGAATATTGAGGGAGATTTGTTCCAGAACCTTTGGTTCCAGTAATGGATGAAATAAGAGATGCTTTTTTTAAATTAAAAGATGATAAAAAATTCTTGGCTGAATTACATGATTTATATAAAAATTATGTTTGAAGACTAAGTCCTTTAATTTTTGCTAAAAATTTGACTGAAAAACTTTGATGAGCAAAAATATTTTTGAAAAATGAAGGTGTAAATCATACTTGAGCTCACAAAATAAATCATTGTGTGGGGCAAGCATTAATAGCTAAATATCTTTGAAAAAAAAGAATAATTGCTGAAACTGGAGCAGGGCAACATTGATTGGCTACAAGTGCAATTTGTGCTAAATTAAATTTGGAATGTGTGATTTATATGGGAAAAAAAGATTATGATAGACAAAGACCAAATGTTTATATGATGGAATTGGCTTGAGCAAAAGTTATTCCAGTTATGGAGTGAAATATGACTTTGAGAGATGCAGTAAATGCTGCTTTAAAAGATTTATTAAATAATTCTGAAGATTCTTACTATTTACTTTGAACAGCTTGTGGACCAAATCCATATCCTTCTATGAATGTATTTTTTCAAAAAATAATTTGAGAAGAAGTTAGGGAACAGTTAGAAGTGAATCCAGATTATTTAGTTGCTTGTGTTGGTTGATGAAGTAACGCTCAGTGATTATTTTATGAATTTTTGGATGATGAAAATGTTAAATTAATTTGAGTTGAAGCAGGTTGAGAGTGAATTATTAAATGAAAACATGCAGCAAGATTTCAGCAAAAACAAGTTGGAGTAGTTGAATGATTTAAATCACTTTTTCTTCAAAATAAAGACTGACAAGTACAAGATACAAGTTCAATATCTGCGGGTTTAGATTATTCTTGAGTAAGCCCACAATTAACTTATTTGGAAGAAATATGAAGATTAGAAATGAAATATGCTTTGGATAGTGAGGTTCTTGAAGCAGTAAAAATTTTAATGCAAACTGAAGGAATTCTACCAGCTTTAGAATCAGCTCATGCAGTAGTTGAAGCTATGAAACTAGCTCCAACTTTAGATAAAGATAAAATTATTGTAATATGAATTTCAGGAAGATGAGATAAAGATTTATTTATCACAGCTCCAAAATTAGATGAAAAATTTATACCATTTTTAAAAGATTATATTAAAAAACATGATTAATAAGTGCTCATCCCCTTTATGAAAGGGGATTATAGGGGAATTTTGAGTTAAACTAATGACACATATGGTTTGTGGTTATCCAAATATTTCTGAAAGTGAAGAAATATTTAAAACTCTATCAAAATACAGTGAATATTTAGAAGTTCAATTTCCTTTTTCTGATCCAATTGCAGATTGACCAATTATTGAAAAGGCTAATGAAATTGCTTTAGTAAATTGAATTACTACTGAAAAATGTTTTGATTTTATTGTAAATAATTCCCCTCTCCCCCAAGGGAGAGGGGCTAGGGGTGAGGGCCCTAAAATATTAATAATGACATATTATAATATTTTATTAAATTATTGAGTAGAAAAATTTATAAAAAAAGCTAAATCAGTTTGAGTTTATGGTTTTATAATTCCAGATATTCCATTTGATGAAGAAGATTGAAAAACTATTAGAGAATTGTGTAAAAAATATAATATTGTTTTTACAGAATTAATTTCTCCAATAACAACTAACTCAAGATTAAAAGAAATAAAAAAATTAAATCCGGAATTAATTTATGCAATTTCACAAAATATGACTACTGGTTCAAAATCAGAATTTTGAGATAAATTTAGAAAATATATAATAAATTTAAAAAAAATATTTAACACAGGGCAAAATATTTGAGTATGATTTTGAGTGAAAACAAAAATTGATGTAGAAAAAGTTTGTGAAATATCCGATTTTGCTATAATTGGAAGTGAATTTATAAAAAAACTTAATTCTTGATGAATTGAAGAAGTTGAAAAATATTTAAAAGAAATAACTAAATAAATATGCGCAGTGAAACAAGTGCCCTTGGGGTAAAATATTTAATTTATATAGTTGCCTTTTTAGAGTGATGGACGACATTATCTGTTGAAATAGTTGCTATTAGAAAATTCACTCCA
>JAUZRO010000244.1 GCA_030950465.1 Candidatus Altimarinota bacterium
TTTATGTAAAGTTGCAAAAAGAGTTTCACACTGATTTTCTTCAAAAGTTATGTATATCAAAAAATTAACTGCTAGATTTTGTTTGAAAAAACTTGAAATTTAGATGGTATTTTTCCTGCTATCACGAAAAGAGCCAAAAAAGACAAGGGGCTAAAAACCCTTGTTAAAATTACTAATCTTTGAATTTTTTATAAATTAATTATTTAATACTAACAAGGGTCTTTAGCCCCTTGTAATATAATAATACTATTTTAATTCATTATATAGTTTTTTATATAATATTTCTTTTTTCCAATCAAATAATTCATATTTATTAATTATTCTTAATTTATTAATTATTTTTAATTTATTTTTTTCTGGTATTTTATTAAAATTAATTTTTATTTTTTTCCAGTTATATTTTATATTTATTTCTTCTAAATATTCAGATTTTTGTTTCTTACTTTTAGTATAACTAATATTTTTATATCATTTTGTTTCTGGTTGTAGTTCTTTTATTAATTTTGGAATTGTATCATTATAAATATTTTTTCAAGGACAAGCTGTAGCTTTTCAATCTTTATGTCAAACAATAGGGAAATAATATCTTGTTTCTAGTCAGTTTATACAACTTATTCAAAAACATTCTTTATGATATGGAATTTTTTTATTTAAATCTATTCAATATTTTTTAGTTAAATAAGAAATTAACTTTTTAAGTGAACTATATTGATCTTTATTAATCTCAGAATGATCAAAATTTCAGATTACTGAAATTCAAACTGTTGATCTATTATTTAAAGTATCATGTGCTCAAACTACATAATCTCATCATGCTCTTCATTCAAAAATCTCTCAATTTTTTCAAATAACAAAATTATATCAAATATCTCACCATTCTCTATTTAATGAATGATATTTATATATCTTTTTTATTCAATCCCAAGAATTTTTATATTCATATTCTGTATGATGAATTACTATATTTTTAATAAATTCTGTTTTTCAAACCGGCCAAGCTAACTTTTGTTCTCAATAATATTTATTATATTCTATTATTTTTATATCTGAAGATAAATATTTAGTTAAATATTTATTTTGATTTTCTTTTTTTTCAGATTTTAATTTATTATTATAAATAATACTATCTTTTTTAGACTGAGAATATCTACTCCATTTCTGATTCCATATCTTTGATGCTTTTTCTCTTTTAAGAAAAATATTATTCCAATAAGTTGAATTAATATTTCTATATTCTTCATTTGCTCACCATTCACTTCTTGAATATATTCTTAATTTCTCTTCTGCATTTGTATAAGAATAATTTATAAAGAAGAAAAAACTTAATAAAAAAAGGCTAAATATTTTACTCATTTTAATTTTTATGTTATTATATATTTAATTACTATAAAATTAATTATAAACTCATGAATATTTTAATAAAAATCCTCAAAATTACAAGTTTAGCTTTGCTATTTGCTATAATTTTTAATTTTGCAAATGCATATATAAATAATGAAATAACAACAATTCCTTCTAGTGTTAGTGAAATAGAAAATAAAGATAATATTTGAAATAATAATAAATATAATTTTGCTAAATCTAATTCTATACTTTTAGCTAAATCTTGAGTTGCTTTATCTACTAATGTTGGTATAAAATATAAACAAAGACAAACTCAAAATTTATATAAAGATGTTCCTGCAATTGCTAAAACTATTTCTGAAAAAAAATATGCTGATAATACAAATATATCAAATCATCTTTTACAAATAAATGAATATTATAATGTTTTAAAAACAGATGTAAAAAAAATGATATCAAGTTCATATAATAAAAGAGAAACACTAGAAGCTTATATTGAACAGTTAAAATATAGATATACAAATTCTAATAATAATATACAAATTTTATTAAAGAAAAAATCTCAATTATCAATAGATTTAACAAAAAGTTCTGAAAAAATAAATAAATTAAAAACTAAAATAGATTTTGATTTTAGAAAATTTAATGCAGATGAAACTAATAAAAATATAGATGAATTATTAATAGCAAAAGCAGAATATAATTATGCTAAAACTCATATTATTTTTATTAATCAATATATAAAGCAATATTATGCTTTAAATAATTCAAATAAAAAACTATTAGATACATTAATTAATAATAAAAATGCAATTATTAAAAATACAAAAATAGTAATCCCAGATACTTGAATAGAAGGATTAAGAAAATTAAATTTAATAGTTGATGAAAAATAAAAATCTCTAATTTTAGAGATTTTTATTTTTCAAATTAAACTGTAATAAATGGGCTGAAAATCAGTCTATTATTTTTATTTTCTATAAATTCTTGCTTTAGGAAGTCTAAGTTTAATTCACTTCTATATCAAGCATTTCATCTTTGAACCATTTTATATCAATTCGTTTTTACTTTATAAAAAACATCATATCTATTACAAGTTCTAGGACAAATATCATCTGTTGCATAAAATCATCTTGAAGGGTTTTCTATAGCAGAAGTATCACAAAGTCTTCCTGTGAAAATTATTGCCCAAGGATAATATAAATCAATATCTACATTTTCTTTATTAGAAAATAATTCTTCTCTTTTTTCCATATAATCTAGAGCAACTCTATTAATATTATATTTTTTTAAAAAATTTATATAAATATCTAAATTAACTTCTGAAGAAGAGTAAAATTTCATTTGCCATTTCACAATTTCATCTCTTAATTTTAATTTTTCTTGTTCAGATTTATTTTTAATCAATTCACCAGCTGGATGAGCTTCATATCAAAAAGTATCAATTAATGGTGTTTTTAAAACTTTATGAATTAATCTTCAAAAGATTGGAATTAAATTAGTATATTTTTTATTTAATAATCTTAAAACTCAAAAATCATTAACTACTACTTCAATAGTGTATTTAGTTTTTAAATTATTTAAAAAATCTAGAGTTTCTTCTAATTTTTCTAACATTTTATCTCAAACATATGGAGTAACTAATGTGAATGTCCTCACTTTATGTGGAGGAAAATTTTTATTAAATTCTCAGAATTTTTCTATTGCCTTTTCAATTTCTGCTTTATAAGGAACAAGATATTCACAATTATCACTTCAATAATAAATTCAAGATATTTTATTAAAAGCTTCTGGTCAGAATCTTTTTTTTATTTCTCTAATTCACATAAAATTAATCTCATATTGTGGACTAATAGTATCTGCTAATTCTCCAGGAAAATTTTGCATAAAAAAACTAGCTAAATCTCTATCTTTTTTTCATTGAGAAAGCAGTTTGCCTTTATTTAGAAGTTCAAAATATTCTAAATTTGTTCAAATGTGAATATGCAAATCCATAATTATAATTGATAATAACAATAAATAATTAATCAAGTTCAGTCATAATGAATTATGTTTTTCTGCTGACTGGACTTAATTAAAAGTCCAGTACAAACATACTTTTAAGATTTTATTAGTACTGAAATTGATTAGTTTATGTTTGAAAATTATTTTCCATATAAATATTCGTCAATATTAAGTGATAAATTTTTATCTTCTTTATTTGAAAATTGAATCATTTTTAAATTATCTAAAAGTGATTTTTTTATGTTTTTAGATTTATTAATACAATAATATTTTATTTCCTGTACATCATTTTTATTTTTTACTAACATAATTTATTTATTAAAAGTAAGACTATAACTAGTATAGGATTTTTTTGAAAAAATTCAAGTACTTATGTTTTTAAAAAACAAAGTCTACTTTTATTATTTTATTTCAAAATTTTGGAGAAATTCATGCTTCTCTAACAGAAATTAAAGTATCATTTTCTTCAAATCTATTTTTTATTTCAGAAAAATTTACTTGTTCTCATTCAAAACTTGCAACTTCATAAATTCATTCTTCATAATCATAAGGTTCTAATATAATTTTATTTTCAGTTTCAATAGAAATATCAAAATCTGTTATTTTTCATAATTCTTTTTCACAATATTCTACAAACTCTTTAGAACTTTTTATTTCTGTTTCACCAAAAATAAATAAATTCTTTTCTCCATTTTCAGATAATGAAGATACATAATCAAAATCAAAAGATTCTGGTATATTTTCATTTTTTTCTAAATTTATTGTTCCAACTACTAAATTCATATTTTTTTTGTTAATATATTAATGCCTTTATTATATAGATATTTATAAAATTACAATTATTATTGCAAATTTTTATTTTTTTTTTAGAATAGACTAAATTAATTAATAAATAATAAAAATGAATTTACATTTAATATCTATCTTTTCTTTTTGAATATTAACATTTCTAGTAGCTTTTTTAGCAACACCATTTTATATAAAAATGTTGAAAGATGCTAAATTATGAAAACAAATTAGAGAAAATGCTCTTACTTGAAAAGCTACAGAGTTTTTTAAATTACATAAAAATAAGGCTGGTACTCCTACTATGTGAGCCTGAGTTCTTTTATGAGCAGTTTTTTTTATGGTTATTTTATCAATGATATTACAATGATTTGGTATAATCAATAACTCCCTTTTTTCAAGAAATGAAACATATTTAACTTTATTTACACTATGAACAATTTGATTATTATGAGCAATTGATGATTTTATGAATATAAAATGAATTGGTAGAACAAAATGACTTTCTTGAAAATTTAAAATGATTTGGTTAACACTTTTTGCTACAATGTGAGCATTTTGGTTTTATTATAAATTAGGTTGGAATATAGACCATATGCTCAATACACCATTTTTAGCACTAGATATTTGACTTTCATTTATACCTCTTTTTATATTAATTATTGTTGGTTTCAGTAATAGTGTTAATATTACTGACTGACTTGATTGACTTGCTTGATGACTTTTACTTTTTGCTTATGCTGTTTATTGATATATTACTTTTGATCAGGAAATGTTTTTACTATCAACTTTATGTTTCTCTATAGTATGAGCTTTAATTGCATTTCTCTGGTTTAATGTAAAACCTGCTAAGTTTTATATGTGAGATATGTGAAGTCTAGCTTTATGAGCAAATCTATGAATAATAGCAATGCTTACAAATACAATTTTTGTTTTATTTATAGTATGAGCAATATTTATTTTTGAAACATTAAGTGTGATTATTCAGCTGACTAGTAAGAAATTAAGAAAATGAAAAAAAGTTTTTAAAATTGCACCATTTCATCATCATCTTGAAGCTATTGGCTGGAAAGAAGAAACAATTGTTTTTAGATTATGGTTATTATGACTAATATTTTCAATTTCTTGAGTTATGTTTTACTTATTACAAAAATAATATATAATAGATTCATTAAAAAAGATATTTCTTAATATAATAAAATAAGTTGGATACAAATAAAGAAATACAAAAAGTCTTTCTATTGTATAGTAAAGAAAATTTTCAAGAAGCTCAAGAGTTAAATAATAAAATTCTTGATGAAGAACCTAATAATATGTATGCCAAAAAGTATGCTAGTATTTTGGTAGATAAAATTAAATCTAATATTAATACAAAATCTTTTGAAAAGTCACCTAAAGTTAGATGAAAAACTCTAAAATGTGTTCACTGTTTAGCAAAAATCCCTTTTTCATCATTAACATGAATACAAAGAGAATCAATAAAAAACTGAAAATATAATAATTTAGAAATAAAATGTTCTTATTGTCACACAAAATTTGTTTTACAAAAAAGAAAAGCTAATTCAATATTAGGATTAAAAATTTGAGATATAGCAAATATAGACTGAAAAAAATATAGAGCAACTTGATATGTAGAATATAAATGAAGATGGTATGAAGATAATTATTCTGGATGAGTAAAATATATAGAATGGCTTTTATTATGAGAAGATAATAAATATAAATATTTTAGTGAATGAAGTAGTAATGATGATTGAATTTGGACTAATGAGTTTGAATTATCAGAAAAATATATACCAAAACAGATTTGAAAGATAGATTATATCAGAAATATAGCAGAAATTGATTGATCTAGTCTATCTTATAAAGAAAAAAATAAAATAAATGTAGTTTCTATTTATTGAGAGAATGCAAAAAATACTATTGTTTGAGAAGAAGTAGAAATATTTGATTTTTGAAATATAATTATTGAGAAAGAGTCAAGTGGATGACAAAAAGAAGCTGGCTTTTATAAAACTACAAAATTATCTTGAAATCAAGCAGCAAATTTATTTTGAAAAAAATACAATAGTATTGATGATTTATGAAAAAAAATTATAAATATATTTAAGTGAGATTATAGTTGATATATATTTTTTATAATATTTATATGATTTAATTTTATATCATATATTTCAGTTAAATATATATTTTTATGAATATTATTTATAATATCTCTTATATCATTATTTATTTTTAAAGATAAATTATGAGAAATTTGAAAAAAGTATATTTATTGAACTGTATCTTGATTATGAATTTGATTAATTAGTTTTTTTATATTTTCTAATATATTAGAGAACAAACAAGAGATTTTTTTAGATAAAATAGATAATTGAAAAAAATATGAAATAAACTTTTCTGATATTAATCTTATTAATACAAAAACTACTTGAAAAACTACATATGATTATGGATGAATTAAAACTCATTATGAAAAAATAAAATGATTAAAATTTTCTATACAAGATGAAAATGATAAAAAAGTTATAGAAAAGATAAAAGAAATTGATAATAAAAATTGAAGTTCTGATAATGAAAAAAAAATAAATAAAATTTTTAGTCAAAAGATTTATAAATTAAAATAAAAAAATGTTAAAATATATATTGAGTTTTATGATTATTTGAGTTTCAATATGATGAATTATGGCTTATAATTCATCATATACACCAATTTCTAAACAAATAGATTTAAAAACTATGAGTCTAAAAAAACCAGATTACCTTATTTATAGTTATTCTATTTGTAAATGAAGTTGTAAAAATTATTCTTCTAGTTCTAGTTATTGAGGATGAAGCTATGGTGGAAAATAAAATCCAAAATTGTAGAAAATATTATTCTAATATTTTTTATATTTTGAATTTTATATTAATAAAAAAAAATTATGAATTTAGAATTATTACAAGTATGAATAATTGAAAGTATTATTTATTCAATTATTTGAATTTTAATTATGTGATGAAGTTTTTGGATTTTTGAATTATTAACTAAATTTTCTACTAGAAAAGAATTAGTTGAAGATGAAAATATTGCTATATGAGTAATGTTTGCAGGTTTTTTTATAGCTGTTGCTATAATTATTTCTGCTGCAATAAAATAATATTTATTTAATAAAAAATAAAAAAATGTGATTATTTGATATATTTAAAGACCAAACTATTGATATTATTAGATGGGAAAATCCATCTACTGAATTATTAGTTTGGCAATGGCCTCAAAATTTTGATGAAATAAAAAATAATTCAAGCTTAATTCTTGATCCAAGTATGGCTTCAATTTTTATTCATAATGGTAAAATTGAATCTATTCAAGAAGAATCTGGAAAATGGAGTTTAGAAACTGATAATACACCATTTTTATCTAGTATGAAAAATATTATGAGTGGTTTTGAAACTCATGATAAAGCACAAATTTATTTTGTGAAAACTAATAAAATTACTAATCAAAAATGGGGAACTCCTAATTCTATCACCTATGTTGATCCAATTTATGATTTTCCTGTAGAGTTAAGAGCTTTTGGTAATTTTACTTTTAAAATTTCTGATTTAGAAAATTTTTGGGTAAATTATGTGGCTAATCAATCTGAAGTTGCAACTGATGAAATTAGAATGATAATTATTGATAGAATAGCTCAAACTATTGCTAGTTTATTTGCAAAGAAAAAAGTAAGTTATAATGAAATTGATGCTTTTACAGTAGATATTGCAAAAGAATTATTAGCTGAAACAAAAGATGATTTTTCTAAATTAGGTTTAGAATTAACAGATTTTAGAATTGAAGATATTAATTTTACAGAAAAAACTCAAAATTTTATTGATAAAATTACTGATAAAAGTGCTGATGTTGCTGCAATTAAAAAAACTGGAAATATTGATAATAATTCAATGAATAATTATTCTAAAATAGAACAATTAAATGCTATGAATACAGCAGCTGCTGCAGGAGGTTCTGCTTGAGATATGATGTGAGCAGGAATTTGAATGGCAATGTGAATGAATATGTGAAACCAAATGAATAATATGTGAAATAATAATACAAATCAAAAGCAAGAAGATAGTTTAGAAGATAAATTATTAAAAATTAAAAATTTATTTGATAAATGATTAATTGATGAATCAGATTACAAAAAGAAAAAAGATGAAATTCTTTCTTCAATGTACTAAAAATTTAAAAAAATAATTATAAATAAAATTATGATAAAAGCACATTTTAAAAATAAATCATTAATTATAGACTTATCTAATATTTGAGAAGAATATTATTGAAAAAATATTATATTTAGGCTAATGTACTGAATAGAACTTACAAATTGAGAGAATGAATATTTCAGTAATGAGTGAAAAATATCCATTAAATTTGATTGACAAAAAGAAGCTTATATTAAATTAGATAATATAAAAGATGGATATAGAGGAGAAAAAATTTGGATTGGTTATTATATTGAGGCAGATTTATGAAGAAAATTACTAATTTTTAGAGATACTAAAGATATTGATATTTCTTGAAGAGAAGAAAGTGTATTTAAAAGCTCTGATTTAGAGTTAGTAAAAAGTTGAGAATACATATGATATACTGATAATATAAATAAGAAAAAAATTGTAAATGAAGTATTTAAAAGTTATTGAAAGGATTTAATATTTTTCATACCAAATATAATAAAAAATCTATTTTCTTCAATTCTATCTTTTCTTTTTTGAGGTTTTATAATTTCACTTATAGGTAGTTTTCTACTAATAATAATATCACTTGGAGAAATAAATATTTCTTTGTGATATATATCTGCAATAATAATATATTTAATTATAGTTTTTATAAGTTGATATTTAAAATACTCAAAATTATGAATTGATATAAAATTTAATAATAAATTTTCAGAAAATATTAATATAAATAAATTAATATCTTGAAAATCAAAAAAAGAAATTAATGATATTGAAATAAAAATTTTTTGAATAAATCAAGAAAGATGATGGTATAAATATGATTGTGGCTCTTCAACTTGTACAGCTTATATAAATCATACAGTATGAAATACACTATTATTTTCAAAAAAAATTGAAAAAATCAATATTTGAGAAAATATAGAAGATTTTTTAGATTATAAATTAAATATTAACACAATTTATGAAAATTTATTTTATTCTCAGATTTTTTGAAGTGATATGTGATTATTTGTTTGAATTGAAATTAGAATAATATCTAAAAAATACAAAGATATCAATAATATTTTTTATATTGATTTAGAAAAAAATAAA
>JAUZRO010000245.1 GCA_030950465.1 Candidatus Altimarinota bacterium
GAACAATCTTAACATGATGAGTAAGAAATTCTTGTAAAGTATTACTAGAAAAAAATTCTTTTTATTATAAAAAAAAAAAAAAAAAAAAAACAATCTATTTTTTGACTTTTATTATTTATAAAATAAAATCATAGTTAAATAAATAATTAATTAAAAAAATAAATATAATGGAATATAAAATTTTTGGTTGTAAGGTAAATAAATATTATACTGATAAATGGTTGAACTCTGAAAAATTGGAGTGAGAAAAGTGAATTTTTATTGCTAGTTGTGTGGTTACTGACAATGCAAAGAGAAAATGGATAAAGTTTGTGAAAGATACTTTTAAAACTTTGGAGGGTTCTAAAAAGGTTTTTATTAGTGGTTGCGGAGCTTTTAAAGATTGAAGAGCTCAAGAGGATTTTTTTGAGTTGTATCCTGATTTGGAAGTTTTTAAAGATAGAATAATTATTTTGTGAGAAGATCCTGATGAAGTTGATATAAAAAACTGACAAAAAGTTTTAACTGTAAAACAAAAACAAATATCTAAAGCTAAAATAAAAAATATTAGTTCAAAATTAGCTTGAATTTATACTAAAAAATTTATTCTAATTCAAGGTGGTTGTGATAGTTTTTGTACTTTTTGCTTAACTGTAATAAAAAGATGAAGACATTTTTCTAGATCTAAAGAAGATATTTTAGATGATATTCTAGATTTTGAAAAAACAGGATGAAAAGAAGTTGTTTTAACTTGAATTAATTTATCAGCTTGGGGACTTGATTCTACAAATCCATCACCTAACCTCTCCCTAAGGGGAGAGGGACAAATTGATTCAAGGTTAGCAGAATTATTAGAATATTTACTAGATAATTCTAATATTCCTAGAATAAGGATTAGTTCAATGTGACCTGAATTTGTAGATGATAAATGTTTTGAAGTTTTCAAAAACACTAGAATTTATCCACATTTTCATTATTCTGTTCAATCTGGAAGTACTGACGTTTTAAAAAACATGAAAAGACATTATAATTGAGATTATATGAGAAAAGTTCTTGAAAAAACTATGAATTTAAAAAGAGAAGATTGAGTTAAAATTTCTATTTGAGCAGATATTATAGTTTGATTTCCATGAGAAAGTAGCGAAGATTTCAAACAATCAATAGATTTAATAAAAAATTATGGTATAAAAAAAGTCCATGCATTTCCATTTTCATGACATAAATTATGAGAAAATGTTCCAGCTTGATTTTTTGATAATCAAATTGACTGAAAAATAAAAAAAGAAAGAATGTGGGAAATAATGAATATTTCTGATGAAGTT
>JAUZRO010000246.1 GCA_030950465.1 Candidatus Altimarinota bacterium
TTTAATTTAATTTTATTTTTTTTAATATTTTAATTTTAAATATGTTAAGATTTTAATTCTATTATACACAATTTTATTATAAATTGAAAAAAACAATTAAAACAATAGAGATTAAAAATATTATATATTTTTTTTATTTTAAAGCAACCTTTATTTTGTTTTAATATTTTTATTTTAAATAAAATTCAAATATTTTTTCTAAAACTTTTACATTTATTGAATTTCAAGCTAAAAATTTTATTTTAGTTTCTGTAAAATTCAATTTTTTTAATTTTTCATAAAAACTTTTTGGAAAATCTTGTAATAATAAATGTTCTAAAGAATTTAAATAACATATATCTCAATTATCTTCAAAAAATTTTATTCTAGATTGTGCTCATGAGGCGGTAATAGTAGGAACTAATCAATCTTTATAATAAACATAATTTTCAGACATAAAAGTTGTATATCATTGTAGTGTTGCTTTTTTTATAGTGTTCTTATTTCTTGGTTCATTTTTTATAAATCATAAATATTTTGATTTATCTAAAATTTCTCTTTTTTCTACTTTTTGTAGTATATCTAATAATTTTCAATTTTTAATATTTTCTTCTTCTGGAAATTCTTCTATATTTCAATCTAATTTGCTAACCATAAAAACTCTACTTCTACTCTGTGGACTTCAAACATTACTAGAATTTATAATAAAAGGCTTTGTGTTTTTATATCAAATTTTTTCTAATTCATTAATCCATAAATCTAAATCTGATTTAAATTCTTCATTTAAAATAGCTTTAACATTTTCCATCATCAAAACCTTTGGAAGTCTTGATTTATCTAAGCTTTTTATCTCTTTCAATATTCTTTCGATTTCCCATAATAATCAACTTCTTTTTCATTCTCATCATTTAGAAAATCAATCTCTTTTTCATTGTTGAGATATATTTTGGCAAGGAAAAGAGTAAGTAAAAAGATCAATTTCTTTATTAATTAAATCTTTTCAAGTTATATCTCTTATATCTAATTTTCAAAATTTATTAATAACCTCATCTAAAATTAATAATTGTTCTAAAGATATATTTAAACTTTTTGCAGGATTTTTTGAGTCATTACTAAGAGAGTATTTTAATAATTTCTTTTTTAATGTATCTCTATATATTTTTTCTTCTTTTTTATTATTAAAAATTGGTAATATTGGTT
>JAUZRO010000247.1 GCA_030950465.1 Candidatus Altimarinota bacterium
TTATATTGTGAAGTCTGATAGATTAGTTATTAAGTGTAAATAAAGATTATGAAAACCTTATAAAAAAATATAATTTTTAATAAAAAAGTATGGAAACACTAGATTTACTAAGAGAATTTAAAGTTTTTGATTATGCAATTTTTGATTTAATTGTAAGTTTTGGATGAATTTATTTACTTGCACCAAGATTATCAAAATTATTTTTAAAAATTAAAATAGATATTCCAAGAAAAAGTTGGTTATTATTAACTCTGCCAATATGAATTATATTTCACTTAATTTTTTGAAATATTACACCAATGACTAGAGATTTAATTAACCCTAATGATTTTTATTTACTTAAAATTTTGATGTTAATTTTAATTTTCTTTTGATTTAAATATATAAAATTATGAAAAAAATAGTAAAAATTAGATTACAAGAAGTTAATGATGCAGAAAGGTTTTATAAAATATTAAATAATGATAATTTTAAATATTTTAATGTGAGACCTTCTTCTGTAGAAAAAGAAATAGAATATTTAAAACTAAATGAAAAATTTAGAAAAGAAAATACTCAATGGAATTATACTGTATTATTTGGTGATGAAATAGTTTGATGAATTTGAATAAAAATTAATTCTCATACTAATTTTATGTGAGAAATGTGATATTTTTTAGATGAAAGTTTTTGGTGAAAATGAATTATTACTGAAGCTACTAAATTATTAGAAAAAATTTGTTTTGAAGAATTAAATTTAACAAGAATAGAAATATTAATGAAATTAGAAAATATTTGAAGTGAAAAAGTTGCTATTAAATGTTGATATAAAAAAGAATGAATATGCAAGAATAGATTAAAAGATTTGGAAGGTAACTTAAAGGATTGTTATATTTATGCAAAAGTTTTATAAAAAATAATAATATGAAAAAATCTCAACCATCATTCTCACTAAAAGACCAACTTTTCAACAAAGAAAAAGTTGAGTATTTATCATGATTAATAAAAAATGTTTATTCTGATTTTTTATATTTAGAATTTAATAAAGAAGTTTTAATAAAATTTCCAGAGTTAGAACTAAAACAAAGAATTTCACATATTTCTGATTTATTTAAAAAATATTTGCCTAATGATTTTGAAAAAGCAGTAAATATTATGATTAATAGTTTACCAGAATTAGCAGATAATTGAACATTAGATAATAATTCTCACCTTCTCAAAACTTTCCAAAAATATCTCATAATT